>CAMOYX010000008.1 GCA_946630615.1 uncultured Mycoplasmatota bacterium | reverse complement strand
TAAATAATAATAGTTATTATGGCATTTCAGCTACTTGCGTGTAATAGGTTAAAAGTAAACCTTTAGGTTTACTTTTATTTTTGCTATACTTATAAAGTAGGGTGATAATATGAATAACAAGAAAAAGACTTTAATTTTATCAATATTAATAGTTTTAATTACTATAGCCACAGGAATAAGTTTATCATATGCTTATTGGGCTACTATTAATATAAGTGATAATTCCAATATAATAAACTCAAGTTGTTTGAATACGGAATTTAAAGCTATAAGTGATGATATTAATCTTAAAAGATTAGCCCCAAATAGTAACATTACAGAAGCAGATATATCTTATGCATTTACTGTAAAAAATAATTGTGAAAACATAGTTTCATATGATGTGTTATTAGAAACACTTGAAGGATCAAATATTGAACGAGAACATGTATTAGTAGGATACTACGGTATAAACGTTGGAGATTATGAAATAAATTCAATTGATGACTTAAATAGTTACGAAAATAGTATTGGAGAAGAAAGATACGAAAATAGTTTCTTTAATAGTGAAGAATCAACAAAAAAACTATCTAAATATGAATCACTAACTCCTAAACTTGATAATGCAATTTACTCAAATAAGATTCATAGTGGCTATATAAAAGGAAATACTACACATTTATTCTTAGTATTTCTATATCCATTTGATGATGAAGATAATCAAGAAAAAATATGGAACAGTAAAATCATAGTAAATAGTAATCCTATTAATGCAACAAATATTATATTTAATTCTGGCGATGAACAAATAGACCAAAATGATAAGATTATAGAAGTTGGACAAGAGTATGGCAAACTACCAACACCACATAAAGATGGATACGTATTTGATTATTGGTACTACGGAAATGATGAAAATAATAAAGTATTAGAAAGTGATATTGTTAAGACAAATAACAATCAAATTTTAAATGCAAAATGGCTAGAAGGAACATTACTTAAAACAGATGCTTTTTTTAGATTTCCATATTATAAAACATTTATTCATAATATTGAGTTTTATACTGGTGATTTCACTTCACTTGGACTAGTAACACACAATTTTACTCCAAGTCCAAGATATAATATTATACAAACCCAATGGATTACAGATGAAAATGCTATAGAATTACAAGAAGAAGGATATACACCAGTATATGCATGGTATGAAGATCATACTTTATATTATTATACAGACGCTCCATATATTTATTTTAATGAGCATGATGGTTTTGGGGCAAGGAATGGAGATATTAATAATACATATCGCTTAGAAGATAGTGTAGATTTATCAAGATTTAGAACTAGTAAAATGACAGATATGTCATATATGTTTTATGGTAATATTAATTTAACAAGCTTAGATTTATCAAATTTTGATACAAAAAATGTAACTAATATGAAAGGAATGTTTGAAAGATTAGAAAACTTGCAATTTCTTAATATATCAAACTTTAACACATTAAATGTAACAGATATGAGTGAAATGTTTATGAATTGCAAGTCACTAACATTATTAGATCTATCTGGTTTTAATGTTGATAGATTACAAGACGCTTCACAAATGTTTAGAGGCTCAAAAAAACTCTTAGATATAAATCTATCTAGTTTTATTGGTCATACATTTGAAGATAAAAATATGATATGTCTAAGTGGCTGTGACTATGGAGAATATATTTACCCAGAAGATTTACATGGATATGAACCAAGTGAAAATGCAGGATGTGATACCGCATTCTGTACTCAGTAGAATCTAATTTAGAAAGGACTACAAATATGAAAATAGCATTAGTATTAGAACATACTTCAATTAAACAAAGTGATTTAATATTTAATATTTTAAATAAAGTAGCATCAAGGTATAACGCGGAGTGTTATACCTATGGTACTACTAACTCATATAACCAAGATATAGACTATATAGACGCTGGTATATTAACATCTTTATTACTTAACTCAGGTGCTGCAGATTTTGTTATAACAGGATGTATGACAGGAGAAGGAGCAATGATTTCATCTAACTCCATGTCAGGTGTTATATGCGGTTATATTGATAATCCAGTATCAATGGAACTATTCTTAAGAATAAATGCTGGTAACGCTATTTCAATACCTTTTGGTTCACTAAAACCAGGATATGAAATAAATCTAGAACATATCTTTGAACTAATATTTAAAGGAATAAATGGAGTAGGTTATCCAAAAAAAAGAGTAGAACATCAAATCAATCAAAGAAATAAATTATTAAATATTAAAAGTATTAGTCATGGTCCATATATAGCTACTCTAGAGCACTTAGATAAAGATAACTTATATAAATTAATACACAACGAATACTTTGAAGAAAACTTCTTTAGAAACACAACCAATAGAGAAATCTCTGAGTATATAAAAGACTTATATGATGCAAAAGAAGAGTACTAATAAACTTAAAATAATAGCTCCCTTAGGAGTTATTATTTTAATGTTTTCTATATATATTACATATAATATTAAAACTCAAAATCTATCTGATTTTAATATTATTTCTCTAGATGACACTAAAGGCTTTTTAACATTAAGTTATTCTAAATCTAAAAATGCTAAATCATACACTATAGATATAATAAAAGATAATGAAATAATAAAAGAGTTAATATCTGATAAAGAAGAAGTAGAAATAGATTATTTAGATGTACCATATAACTCTTTATTAGATATTAAAGTAACTGCACATAATATCTATGGTTCTACTAAACTAAACTCTAATAAATACACTTATCTTTATAACGATGCTACATTTAAAACTACTAATAAAATATACCCAGACACTAATAAAGATTTCTATCTAGAAATAGATGGTTATAAAGATACAAAAGAATATAAACTAGTTATAACAGATGGACATAATAATCTATATGAAACTAAACTAACAAGTGAATATGCCTATATAGATTCTAATAAATTAAAAAAACATACAGGTAGATTAACAGCTATGTTAATTAACTCTAATAACCGTGTTACTTCATCATTCACATTCTATGTTAATATCCCAATAGTAAGTAATTTATATATTACTAGCCCTAATGATAACTATACCACTAGATATAACGATGTAAGAATTAATCTAAAAGGTGGTAAAAACGCTAATAACTATAAAGCTATAATAACTAATATAACTGATAATATAGTTAATACTATAAAAGTATCTAGAATAAACGATGAAATATTAATACCATCTAGCAATTTCCAAGAAAACAAATCATATAACATAGAAATACACGCTATATATGAAGATTATGAAGAAATATCTTCTAAAGCTAGTATTAATATTAACATGGGTATAAAGGAATCTATGGATGCTCCAATACCTTCTCATAATCCATATAAGATAAAGAAGGGTACTAAAGTAAGTCTTATAACAAGAAAGACTGATGAAGTTAAAATCTATTATACTTTAGATGGATCTAACCCAAACACTTCATCATTCTTATATACTGAACCCATAGAAATAGATTCTAATATAATATTAAAAACATATGCTCAATCAAATAATAGATATGACTCAGCTATTAAAACATATAAGTTTAATATAGATGAATCAAATCCTATTATTTATTTATCTCCATCTAATCAAGATGGTAACTATGGAATAACTAAGTACTATGGAACAGAAATGTATCAAATGAATCTCTTAACTGATGAAATAGAAAAAATACTAAGAACTAATAACATAACTGTATATAGAAATAATCCTAAAAAAGATATAAATTATTGGAACTCTGAATCAAACTACTATAAAGCTGACTTACACCTAGCAATTCACTCTAATGCTTCATCATCTAATAAACAAGGTCAAAATAAAGGGCCAACAATATTTATAGATAATGAAAATTCTAATACATTTGGAATAGCTAAATATATAGTAGATAATGTTTGGAGTATATATCCATATAACTATAATGAAAATTATTATCATGGAGTAGAGTACTCTCATGATCGCCTAGGTGAAGCAAATGACTTATTTGTAAGAAATGGTACTCTAATAGAAATTGCATATCATGATAATGTTGATGATGCAAACTGGATAGTTGATTATAGAAATGAAATTGCTAAAGTGATTGCCGAATGTATTATAAAATACTATAATTAAATTTAAAGGAGTATAGAATATGAAATTAATCACTTTTGCAATACCTTGCTATAATTCAGAGGATTATATGGAAAAAGCTATTAATTCTTTATTAGTAGCTAAAGAAGATGTAGAAATTATAATAGTAAACGATGGCTCTAAAGATAATACACTTAAAATAGCTAAAGACTATGAAAAAAAGTATCCAGAAACTATTAAAGTAGTAGATAAGGAAAACGGAGGTCATGGTTCAGGTGTTAATAAAGGACTAGAACTTGCAACTGGTCTATATTATAAAGTAGTAGACTCTGATGACTCTGTTGATAAGGATTCTTTACTTAAAACTATTAAATTAATAAAAGACTTAAATAAAAAGAATAATCTAGTAGACATGATTATAGTTAACTATGTCTACGATAGATATGATGGTAAAAAAGAAATTAGCTATAAAAGCACATTACCAGAGAATAAAGTATTTACTTGGAATGACACTAAAAGATTTAAAAAAGATGAATACTTACTAATGCACTCAGTAATATATAAAACATCTATTCTAAAAGAATGTAATCTAAAACTACCAGAACACTGTTTCTATGTAGATAATATTTTTGTATATAAACCATTACCATATGTTAAAACAATGTATTATCTAAACGTTCCATTCTATAACTATTTTATAGGTAGAGAAGATCAATCAGTAAATGAAAAAACAATGATCAAAAGAATAGATCAACAAATTAAAGTAGTAAAATTAATGATAGATTCTTTTGATCCGTTTACTTATTTAAAAGATAATAAAAACCTATCTAAATACTTAATTCACTATATGGATATGATGATGACAGTAACAACTATATTATTACAAGTAGATGGCACAAAAGTATCTAAAGAAAAAATAAAAGATATCTGGAATTATCTAAATCTAAATAATAAAAAACTATATAGATACTGCAATATGTCTTTATCTGGTTTTACTAAACTACCAAGAATAATTTCAGTACCAGGTTATAGAATTGCAAATAAAATATATAAATTCAACTAGAAAAGAGGGTTCTCATGCTAAAAGAAAATACTAGCTTAGAAAATAAAAATAAAGAAATACTAGACTTACTTACTTATTATTTAACATATAAAAAATCTATTAACGAATTAAGAATAAATCCTAAAGCATTATCTAATGCCCTAGAAAGTATAAATGCTTCACCAGTGTTCCAGGGTATGTGGTCTCTAGCTTCTAATACTCTTTTAGAAAGAAAAGCAGCTAAGAATAAATTCTTACTAGAAACTGAAATAGATTATTTAAAGAATAAAGGTATTCTAAAAACTAAAGAAGGTTTACTTACTGAATTAGTAATAGATATCCCTGAAGATGAATATAATAAGAACTTAGAAATAATTAATTCTAATAAAATAAAAGGATTTAATATAGAAACGGCTTCTATCTTTAATGAATATCAAGAAGCCCTAAGAAAGAGTAAAGCCATTCCTTCAATGCTTTATAACACTTCTAAAGAAAGAACTAAAGATATTAAAAATATGACAGAATTCTTATATATGTTCTCTGAAATTATAAAAGCTAAAGAACCTAATAATGCTGAACCTATAATAGATATAGATAATCTAATGACTACTATGGGTATTAATAAAGGCTTAGAAGAAAAAGATGTTAATAACTGGATTACAAGTTACTTAACTGCTAAATTTAGAACAAATATAAAAGAAAACTCATATTTACATGACGATAATAAAGATAATGAAATGTCTCGTAATGCCACTATGTTTCTAAAAAGTAGCTATTGGCAAAGAGTAACAGATTATAAATATGCTTTTATTATTTCTAAAAAAGAAAGCTTCTCTGAAGGTATAGGTGGTCTTAATCTAGATACAATTTCAGATACTTCACTAAGTAGCTTAATGGAAATCTTAGAAGACTATCGTATAACAGAAAAACAATCAAAGAAAATAAAATATACAATAGATATGCCAAATATAAAAAGAAACTAATGTTAGTTTCTTTTTATATGCCCTAAATTAAAGGAAATATAGACTATTTACTATAATTTTGCTATAATCCAAAGAGGTGACAAATTATGCTAGAAATTAAGAATTTAAATATAAAAGTTCATGGAAAAGAACTTCTAAATAACTTTAACTTAACTATTAAAGATGGAGAAACACATGTTCTAATGGGTCCAAATGGAACTGGTAAATCATCTTTATTAAAAGCTATCATGAATAATAAAGAATATGAAAAAGACGGTACTATTTTATACAATAACGAAGATATAACTAATATACCTACTAATGAGATAGCTAATAAAGGTATTTATTATTTATCTCAATCTCCTATAGAAGTAGAAGGTATAACTAATGCTGAATTAATTAAAACTGCCTTAGTAGAAAAAGGAATTAAATATAATATCTTTGAATTTAAAAAAGAATGCGAATCTATTACTAATAAACTAGAAATGGATAAATCATTTATAAATAGATATGTAAATGTAGGCATGTCAGGTGGAGAAAGAAAGAAAAATGAAATACTACACATGAACCTGTTAAAGCCATCTCTAATTCTTCTAGATGAGATAGACTCAGGACTAGATGTAGATGCTCTAAAAGTGATAGCAAATAACTTAATTGAATATCAAGAAAATACTAATGCATCTATTCTTATAATTACACACCAACAATCTCTAATAGACATATTAAACCCAGACTATGTCCATGTAATATCTAACAAACTATTAAGAAAATCTGGAGATATATCTTTAGCTAAAGAAATATCTAAAAATGGTTTTAAAGAATACGAAGGTTAAATATGAATATTAAGAATATATCTGGCATAATAAATAACTTAATAATAGAAGATAAAGATGAAATACATATAAAAAATAATACTATTATTAAAAATATAAATATTACTAATAATTCAAATGCTAAATTAATAATAGAAGATAATTCCGCCTTAGACCTAGGAACTATAATTAATATAGATAATATAACTTCTAATATAAATATAGAAACCCTAAATAATACTAATACTATAATATACTTAGGTATTAAAGCTAAGAATAATAATAACCTAAATATAAAACTAACAATGGTAGGTAATGACTCTAATGCTACTATTAAAGTAAGATGTGTAGGAGAAGAATCATCTTCATCAAAAATAATAACATCTGGTAAACTTTTAAAATCTAACCATAATAATACATTCTTAGAAGATGTTAAATTTTTAAATGAAGAAGATTCTTATATCTTTGGTTATCCAGAACTTCTAGTAGACTCAAATGATGTAGTAGCAAACCATAACATGTCAGTAGGTCCTATCTCTGAAGAAGTATTATTCTTCTTAGAATGTAAAGGTATTAATAGAAAAGAAGCTAAAAATATTATTAAAGAGGCATTTATTAAGAGTATGGAAAGGAATAAAGACTATGAATAGAAACGACTTTGAAATACTTAATAATAATCTAATATACTTAGATAACGGTGCTACAACACTTAAACCTAAAGTAGTAGTAAATTCCATAAATAATTATTTAACTAAATACTCAGCTAATGCTCATCGTGGAGACTATGATATATCATTCAAAGTTGATACTTTATATGAAGGTGCAAGAGACACTGTAAAAGAATTTTTAAATGCTAGTAGAAGAGAAGAAATAGTATTCACATCAGGTGCTACAGCATCCATAAATATGATAGTAGATGGATACTTTAAAAATACTTTAAAAAAAGGCGACGAAGTTCTAATTACTAAAGTAGAACATGCATCTAACGTTCTACCTTGGTTTAGATTATCTAAAGAACTTGGAATAGTAGTTAAATATATAGAACTAGATAGTAATAACGAGGTTACAATAGATAATCTAAAAAAGAGTATTACTCCTAATACTAAAGTAATATCTCTAGCTCATATTACTAATACTCTAGGTGATATTCGTCCAATAAAAGAAATAACAAAGTTAGCTCATGAAAATAATATCTTAGTAGTAGTTGATGGAGCTCAATCAGTTCCACATATTAAAATAGATGTTAAAGATTTAGATATAGACTTCCTAGCATTCTCAGCTCACAAAATGCTTGCAACTACTGGTCTAGGCATCTTATATGGTAAGTATGACTTATTAAATAACCTTAAACCAACATTCTTAGGTGGAGGTATGAATGAGTCATTTGATGATGTTGATAAAGTATTCTTAAAAGAACTTCCAACAAGATTAGAAGCAGGAACTCAAAGTATTGAAGCAGTACTTTCTCTAGATGCTGCAATTAAATATATAAATTCTATAGGAATAGATAATATTACTAAACATGAACAAGATCTAAAAGAATACGCTATTAATAAACTAAAGAGTATTCCTCACATTAAACTATATAATAAGAATACTACTTCAGGTATTATTCTATTTAATGTAGAAGGAATATTTTCTCAAGATGTAGCTTATTACTTAAATAAATATAATATATGTATAAGAGCAGGTAATCACTGTGCTAAATTATTAAAAGATGTAATAAATACTAATCAAACTTGTAGAGCTTCTCTATACTTATATAATACACATGAAGAAATAGATAAGTTAGTAGAATTACTATCAGATAAAGAAAGAATACTAAAGGAGATGATATAGATGGACGAAGAAACAAGAAGAGAAATAATAATGTCTAACTATATGCAACCAGTTGGTAAAAAAGATACTCCCAAAGACACTTCTAACTATAAAATGGTTAATTCTAAAAATGATTCATGTATAGATAATCTAGATATATATGTAGATATAAAAGATGGAGTAATTAAAGATATATTCTTTAATGGAGAAGCCTGTGCAATCTCTACATCATCAACATCTATCATGATTAATGAATTAATAGGTAAAACTACTAAAGAAGCTATTAATTATATTAATAACTTTGAGAGTATGATAAACGAAAAAGAATATAATAAAGAAATCTTAGGAGAATCCCTTGCGTATGAAGAAATCTATAAACAAGGTAATAGAAAACATTGTGCACATCTCCCATACATTGGACTTAAAAAAGTAATAGAAGAATATGAAGAAACTAATAATTAGTTTCTTCTTATTATTTGCATAACTTTACTTGAAGTAAATGTAAACTTCATGTATAATGTCTTTTAGATAGAAGGCTAGATAATGAAACTTGAAATAATACTAACAAACTATATAAAAAAGTATTCTTATACTGATTTAGCACTAAGTAATATCATTCTCCTACAAAGAGAAGTAATGAAAAAAGCTTATCAAGATGGTTTATACTTCATAGGTACTAAAAAAGAACTAGAAAACTCTAACTCTATTAAATTATACCCAGGCCTTCCTAGTATAGAAGATATACTAGACACTAATTTAAATAAAACTTTAGATACAATAAAAATATCTTTACCATACGAAGATATCATGGACTTTGTATATAACTCTACAAGATCTAAAAAAGCACTTACTAAAACAATACCATTAAATAAATTAAAAACTAAGAAAGTAAAACTATACTTAGATAAAGATCTAACATACAAAGAAGATAAAATATCTTTAACTAAACTAGATGAATTAATAATAATAAATGAACTATCATCTAATATAAAAAATTATAAATATTACATAGAAAATAATATAAATAAATTAAATGAAGAAGTAATAAATTTTATATCTACTAATAAAAAATATATAGAGAATGAAGATAACTTAGAAACTATTAAAGTTATTTTAGAAACTCTTCAAATCTAGAAAGGATAATATGACTATACTAGAAATAATACTAACAATTATATTAATAACTATAGATCTATTAACTAAATACTTAGCTAATACTTTTCTAACTAATAATATAACTATAATAGATAAATTCTTTAAATTAAGTCTAATACATAATGAAGGTGCATCTTGGTCTATCCTAGAAGGAAAACAAATACTACTAATAATAGTAGCCTTCATAGTATTATTCTTATTAAGTATTATTAAAAATGACTTTGAAGAATCTAAATATAAACAAATAGGTTTCTCACTATTATACGGAGGTATAATAGGAAACCTATTAGAAAGAATAGTATTTAACTACGTAACTGATTATCTATCATTTACTATATTTGGTTATGACTATCCAATATTTAATCTAGCTGACACTTTTATAGTAATTGGTAGTATAATACTTATCATCTTATCAATAAAAGGAGGCGTATCTAATGTTCCTAAAAGCAGAAGAAAAAGAAAGACTAGATAAATATCTAGCAAATAACACAGAGTATTCTCGTTCATATATTAAAAAACTATTAGATAGTAATCTAATTAAAGTAAATGGTAATAAAGTAAAACAATCTTATATTTTAAATATAGACGATGAAATAGAAATAAATGATACCCTAAAAGTTGAAACTAAATTAGAAAAAGAAGATATACCTCTAGATATAGTATATGAAGATGAAGGTATTATTTTAATTAATAAACCAAGTGGCTTAGTAGTTCACCCAGGCTCTGGTAATCATAATCATACTTTAGTAAATGGCTTATTAAACTATACAGATAACTTATCTAAAGATAACGATGATGATATTAGACCTGGAATAGTACATAGAATAGATAAAGATACATCTGGTCTTATGTTAGTAGCTAAAACTAAAGAAGCAGAATCTGTTCTAGAAAGAGACTTTGCATCTCACTCTATTAAAAGAATATACTATGCTTTATTAAAAGGTAATCTAGAACACGATAAAATAGAAATAGATGCTCCAATAGGAAGAGATGCTAAAGATAGAAAGAAAATGGCAGTAACTTCAAATAACTCTAAAAGAGCAGTAACACACATGAAAGTTATAAAACAATATAATAATATGTGTTTAGTAAGATGTGAACTTGAAACTGGTAGAACTCACCAAATAAGAGTACATGCAAAATATATTGGTCATCCAATCTATAATGATCCAGTGTATTCTACCGAAGTTATAAAAGGCTATGGTCAATTCTTAATCTCAAAGGAAATAACTTTTACTAATCCTTTAACTAAGGAAATACAACACTTTGAAATACCTCTAGATAAGGTATTTCAAAATAAAATAGATGAACTTGAAAAAGAAATAACTTACTAATAATATATATAAAGGAAGTGATTATATGGCAGTAATAATGCAAGAAAAAGATGAACTAATCATGCGTTTAGTTCATTACTTTGTAACTGAAAAAAACTATAATCCAATAGTAGTAAATGGTGTTAAAAACGAAATATGGTTAGAAAACCATGATGCACCATATAGAATAATAAGAATAAATGCTAACTATATTCATAATGAAGAACAATTATCTTACGATACAGTTAAAATTAGAAATATAGTATCTCAAGTAAAAAAGAAAACTCTATCACTTAAAATGAATGTATTAAATATACTATTAGATGTAAATGATTCTCTAAAAATAGAAGAACCTAAAAACATAAAAGAAATAGTAATACAAGATAGTGATGTAGCGTCTTCCCTATTAACTAAAGAATTCCCAGACATTAACGATAAGTTAATGAAGGAAGACGGACTAGATTTAATGATAGATGTTACTAATGATATTAATAAGAAAACAGAAAAAGATAATAAATTATATGAATCTATCTTTAAACCTAAAAAGATAGTGTTAACTAATTTATTAATAATAGTAAATATAGTAGTATTTCTTATTACTTTATTATTAACAAAAGGAAATCTTTCTCCAGCTAATTTATATAACTTAGGTGGAGTATATAAAGAAGCAGTAAAAGAGGGTGAAATATATAGATTAATAGCTGGTGCATTCTTACATAGTGATGCAATTCATCTATTAACTAATATGTATTCTCTATATATTATTGGTAGATCTCTAGAAAATCTAGTAGGTAAAAGAAAGTTTGCTCTAATATACTTTGTATCTATCTTAGGCTCTAGTTTACTATCATGTACATTACAATCACCTGGAGTAGTATCAGTTGGAGCATCAGGAGCTATATTTGGTCTAATGGGTTCGATGGTATACTTTGGATTTAGATATAGAACATACCTAACAACATTCTTAAAAAATCAACTAGTGCCAATTATATTAATTAACTTATTTGTAGGATTTGCAATAACTGGTATAGATAACTTTGCTCATATCGGAGGGCTAATAGCGGGTGTTCTAGTATCTATTGGTCTAGGTGTACAAAGAAAAGAAAATTTATCAGAAAAGATAAATGGAACTATAGTTACAATCCTATACCTAGGATTTCTAACATATATGGTATTTAGATAGTCATAAGACTATCTTTTTTAATGCATAAAAAAGGGAAGGAGATCTTCCTTCCTATAAGGCTATAAGGCTACGGATGGCCACAAAAATATGTAGAAAAAGAGAATGACAAGAGTCACAATCATGCAAGTAATAACTACGAATTTGATTCGTTTTAGCCTATAGTCCCCACGATCATTTACACGTTTAAGATCCTCTCGATTGAAGTCTCTTTGCATATTTTTTCACCTTCCTAGCTGTATAATAACAAATAAAAAGAAGATTTAAAAGTATCTTCTTATATTTTTCTAAATAGTCCTATGGCTTTACCAAGGATAGTTACATTTTCAAATATGAATGGTTCCATGTTATCATTTTCAGGTTGAAGTCTTACATGATCTGCCTCTTTATAGAATGTTTTTAAAGTAACTTCGTTATCAGGAGTCATACAAACAGCCATTTCACCATTGTTAACATCACTTCTTTTTTCAATAATAACTATATCTCCATCAAGTATACCTTTGTTAATCATAGATTCACCAGATACCTTTAAAGTAAATACAGTTTTACCATTAGGTATTAAGTAAGTAGGTAAGGAAAAGTATTCACTTGGGTTTTCTATAGCTTCAATAGGGTTACCTGCAGCTACTTTTCCAACTAAAGGAACTTTAGTTACATCTTCACTTGCTAAATATTCGTTTTCACATAGAAGTTCTATAGTTCTAAACTTACCACCGTTGTTTCTAATTACACCAGCTTCTTTTAAATGATTTAAATGAGCTTGTACAGTAGCAGGTGAGCTCATGCCAAGTGCAGAACCAATTTCTCTTACAGAAGGTGGATATCCATGTCCTGCTATGTATTTCTTTAAGAAGTCTAATACTTCAGTTTGCTTTCTTGTTAATTTCTTTTGTGCCATTGTATCACGTCCTCTTCGCATTGTATGCTAACATATAAAATATAAAATGTCAAACAAATGTTTATATATTTTTTACTCTATATTATATTCCAAAAACTAACAATTATTTGCTATAATATTAATTAGGATAAAGGTGGTAAAAGTGAAAAATCAAGCACAATTAGATCAAATGAGTTTAAACGAATTAAAGATGCTATCTATAGACATGATTGATAGAGCAGGTTCAGGTTCTCCTGGTATTTGCTTAGCTATGGCACCAGTCATGTATACACTATTTACTAAGTGTATTAACATCTCACCTAAAATACCTAATTACTTTAATCGTGATAGAGTTATCCTATCATCTTCACATATAGCACCACTATACTATGCTATGTTATATATTGCTGGTTATGATATAAAAAAAGAAGATTTAATGAATTATAAAAGAATTCTTTCTAATACACCAGCTCTACCTGAATTAAATAACCCAGCTGGAGTAGATGCCTCATGTGCATTTGCAGGTGATGGAGTAGGTCTATCTCTTGGTATAGAATTAGGAAGAGAATACATTGATTCTTTATTAAAGAAAGAAGATAAAAAAGCAAATATCTTAAACTTTAATACATATTGTTTCCTATCTGATGCAGATATTATATCTGGTACAGCAGAAGAATCATTTAGTTTTATAGCTACTAAGAAATTAAATAATATTATATTCTTATATGATAAAAATAATATGACAAGCGATGGTTCATCTAAAGATGTATTAGATATAGATGTAGCAAAGAAATTCCATAGCTATGGTTACTACGTAGATGAATTAAAAGATTCTACTAATATAAGAGATATACAAAGAGCTATAGAAGCTGCTAAACGTTCTAATCGTCCATCTATGATCATATTTAATACAGTTATAGGAAAAGACTCATTTAATGAAGGTAAACAAATCATGCACTCTGGAACATTATCTCTAGATGATGCAAATACCCTAAGAAGAAAATATAATATTATCTTCCCACCATTTGAAGTATCAAAAGACACATTCTTACATGTACAAAAAGAAATTAAAGATAGAACTACTAAGATTCAAACTAAATGGAATGAAGAATTTGAAAGATTAAGAGGAGTAAATATTGCTTCTATTAATAATATTATTTATACATTACAAAATAGATTTACTACTATACCATTTGATTCTTCAAACTATAAAATAAATGATGGTTACAGAGAAACTCTAAAAGAATCAAATTATAAAATATTAAATCTAGCTATATCTAAAAATGATTTATCTCTAGTACTTAATACAGCAGATTCACTAGATACTTTAGTATACTTACAAAATACAACATACTTTAATGAAACAAATAAACTAGGAAGAAATATAAGACTAGGAGTAAGAAACTTAGCTTCTCCAAATATTATAAATGGCCTAAATCTAATGGGTATTAGACCATTTATAGGATCTAAACTAGTATATGCAGACGATATGTTAAAAGGTATTAAAATGAGTGCTTTAATGAATCTTGGAGTAACTTATATTTTTACTCATGATTCAGTATATAACTCAATTGATGGTATCTCTCGTATTCCAACTTCAGAAATATCTTTCTTAAGACATATTCCTAATCTAACAGTATATAGACCAGCTGATATAAACGAAATGATGGGTACATATGAAACAATCCTAGAAGAAAATAAACCAGCAGCCATAGTAGTAGGTACTAACTCAGTGCCAAAACTACCTGGTTCTAACGCTAAGAATGTAGAGAAGGGTGCCTATATCATTAAGAGTGAAAGAAATAGATTAGATGGTATTATAATGTCATCTGGTGAAGAAGTTGTAAGTGCTATGCAAATAGCTTATGACCTAGAAAAAGAAGGTATAGACATAAGAGTTATATCTGTTCCATCCCTAGATAAATTCATGGAACAAGGTGAAAACTATCAAAAAGAATTAATACCATATGATATAAAGAGATGTGTTATTGAAGCAAGTAATGATACTAAGTGGTATAAGTACTTAGATGCTAAAGTAGATAATAATTTAATTAATATTAATGACTTTGCATACGGAGGAGTACCAATCGAGGTTCTTCAAAAAATGGGTTATGACTATGATTCATTAAAATTAAAAGTAAGAGAAATATTAAAATAAAAAAGAAGTGATGCAAATCACTTCTTTTCGTTTAATAAATTTTCTTTATAAGAGTTATAAGCTTTTAACTCGTTCTCTTTAATAAATGGTTTATATTCTATATCATATTTTTTAAATATTTCTTTTACTAAGAATTCTGTGAAATAAGGGTTTCTTATAAGTATTGGACCTAACATATAAGTAAGAAACATATTATCTTTTATAATACCTTCAACGT
This sequence comes from uncultured Mycoplasmatota bacterium, assembly GCA_946630615.1. Taxonomy (GTDB): domain Bacteria; phylum Bacillota_I; class Bacilli_A; order RF39; family UBA660; genus Ventrenecus. The sequence continues at coordinate 8,030 of CAMOYX010000008.1, read as the reverse complement.
TATTATCTAAACTGCTTCCAAAACCTTCTTTAACTTCAAATAAATTATCTTCATTTGAATCTACTAATATAGTACTTCTGTTTTGAAAACCAATTATTTCATCTTCTACTAAATCATTTAAATATACTTGCTCTCCAACAAGTCTATCTCTTACTTCTTCTATATTATAATCAAATATCTTTAAGCCATTAACTTTATCATCATTTAAATATTTAATATAATTGCCAAATAAGTTAATAGACTCTCCTGTAGCAAATATAAAACCTTTATTATCTATATATTCTTTTAAATCGTTTCTTCTTTTCTTTAAATCACTTAAAGCAAGTAGTAGGTTATCTCTAGCACCAGATCCAAGATAAACAAATTGATAATCATTAAAACTAAATTTATCATCTAAAGATTTATAATCTACACTTACTTTAATATTATGACCTTCTAAATGAGACTTTAAAGCTAGAATATTTCCATTTTCTCCATATAGATTTAATAAATCATAATATAAATGTAATATTTTAATTTCTTTCATTTTTGTTATACTCCTTAATCTCATTTAATATATTAGCTGTCATATCAAAACATACCATTGTATAGATATGTCCTTTTGTATTCTTAGATACATATGGTACTAATTTAGATAGATCATCTATTAAAGTAATCTTATCTTTATTAATATTTGCATATTCTAATCTTTCATAAACATCATATCTAAATCTACCAATTACTATAATATTAGTTATATCTTTATCATTTAATAATTCAAAATTAACATCATATAACCAAGATAAATCATTAAATTTATATCTTCTAGATACATTATCAAAACCAAGTATTACAGTTTTACTTCCTTTTTGATTTACTATGTATCTTAAAGATTGATAGTAAGATAAGGCATTCTCATTCTTACTTTCAAGCATTGTTACAGTTCTATCATCTATTTTCTTATCTTTACCACGTTTAGATTCAACCATATCTTTATTTAAAGCATATAATATTTTATCTTTAGATATGCCTATAGTTGAAGTAAGAGCATAAGCTGCTGTAGTAGCATATGCAGTAAATAAGAAATTCTTATTTAACTTAACAAATTCTTTATTAATCTTAATTTCTTGTTTTTCTAAGTTAATATCAGTAGCAAAGTAATCTAACTTACCACGAGAAAACTCACAGTTAGGACACTTATAAGAACCAATATTACCATATTGATAATAATCATATACTAACTTTTTATGACAATTTGGACAGTAGCAACTATCAAGTGATAAATAATCTGTTTTAGTATAAGAGTCTTTCATCTTATCTAAACCATATCTAACAATATTACCTTTATAATCTAAACTACATTTATTAATTAAAGGATCATCTGCATTTATTACAAGTGTAGTAGAGCCATCCAAAGCTTGAAATATAGCATCATATATAAGATCTGGACTACCATTTCTTGCAGGTTGATCTCTTGTAATATTTGTTATTACTAAGTGTGTTAGTTTATTTTTTCTAAATGCTAAGTGTAGGTGTCTTTCATCAAGCTCTAAAAGTAATGCTTCATGTTTAAATCTACCAAATATAGTTACGTTATTTAGAATAAGTGTAGTAATAGCTCTTATACCATTAGACCCGCTTGCATTATATACGACATCAATTCCAGCATCTTTTAGTATATGATAGATTAGGTTAGTTGTAGTTCCTTTACCAGAAGAACCAGTAACGCCTATAACATACTTAGGGTATTTAATTTTTTCTAGTACATGTTGACCCATGTTATATGATATTGTTCCTGGAAAAACACTACCATTCTTTTTAAATATCTTACATATTAAAGATACTAATTTATTTACTATTATCTGAATCATCATCCACATAAATTCCACTTCCTTAATATAATAATTATAACAAAACTATCCAATTTTGTTATAATTATTATAGGTGTTTACTATGAAAAAAGATATAAATAACTATATAGAAAATATTACATACAATAGGCTTTATTCTAATAACACTATAGAAGGTTATAAAGAAGAATTAATAAAGTATCATAACTACCTAGAATCTATTAACTTAGATTACTTAAGTATTACTAAAGATGATATATATAAGTACTTAGAAGAACTAGATAAAATGGGCTATAAGAATACTTCTATACAACGCCATCTCTCATCCCTTCGTGGCTTCTACAAATACTTAAAAGAAGAAGGAAAAGTTTCTACTAACATTTATTCTTATATACGTAATCCAAAGAAAGAAAAGAAGCTACCTAACACCTTAAACTATGAAGAAATAAGAAAACTACTAGATTTTAAAGAACTAAAGAATAAAGACGACATAAGATGTAAATTAATATTTGAATTATTATACGCAACTGGTATGCGTGTCCAAGAACTATCAGATATTAAGCTAAAAGATATAGACTTAAATAAGAAAACTATAAGAGTAAAAGGAAAAGGCTCTAAAGAAAGAATAGTACTATTTGGAGAGTATGCTAAAAGTGCTTTAAAACTATACTTAGACTATGCTAGACCTCACTACGAATCAAAGGAATCTAAAGATTACTTACTACTAAACCACTTAGGTAAGAAACTATCTAGAGAAAGAATATTACAAATAGTGGTAAAAAGATCTAATGAAGTAGCATTAGAACACCATATCTCACCACACGTACTAAGACATACATTTGCTACTCATATGTTAGAAGGTGGAGGAGATATTCGTACTGTTCAAGTACTCCTAGGTCATGAAAAACTAGGTACTACAGAAATCTACACTCATTTATCTAGTTCATATTTAAGAAATGAATATTTAAAAAATATGCCTAGAAAATAGTTAAGTAATAATATATAATTAAATAAGATAGAAAAGGGTTGAACGAAATGATTAAAAATAAATACATCTATACATTTAGAGAAGGTAATAAAGACTTAAAAGAACTTTTAGGTGGTAAAGGTGCTAACTTAGCAGAAATGACTAACTTAGGCTTACCAGTACCAGAAGGTTTTACTATTACTACTGAAGCATGTAAAGAATATTATAATAACCATGAAACTTTACCTCTAGAAGTAGAATCTCAAATATATGATGCTATTAGTAACTTAGAAGAACAAATTGGTAAGAGATTTGGAGATGCTAGAAACCCTCTTTTAGTAAGCGTTAGAAGTGGTGCACGTGCATCTATGCCAGGTATGATGGATACTATCTTAAACCTTGGTTTAAATGATGAAGTAGCTAGAGTCCTAGCTAACACTTCTAATAACGTTAGATTTGTATATGATTCTTATAGAAGACTTATCATGATGTATGCAAATGTTGTCATGGGTTATGATAAAGATGAATTTGAAAAATACTTAGATGATTATAAAAAAGAAAGAAAATATGAATCAGACTTAGATCTTGATGATGAAGATATGGTAAATGTTACTACTGCATTTAAACGTATCTATAAAAATCTTTCAGGAAAAGATTTTCCACAAGAACCTAAACGTCAATTAGTAGAAGCAGTAAAAGCTGTATTTAGAAGTTGGAATAATAAAAGAGCAGTATACTATAGAAAAATAAATGATATACCAGATGACTGGGGTACTGCAGTAAACGTTGAACGTATGGTATACGGTAACCTTTCTACTAAATCTGGTACAGGTGTTGCATTTACTCGTAACCCTTCAACTGGAGAAAAAGGCTTATTTGGAGAATACTTAATGGAAGCACAAGGAGAAGATGTAGTATCTGGTGCAAGAACTCCAAAAACAATGGATGTATTAAAAGAAGAAATGCCTTCTGTATATAAAGAATTCTATAACTTAGCAATGAAATTAGAAAACCACTATAAAGATATGCAAGATATGGAATTTACTATTGAAGAAGGTAAACTATTCATGTTACAAACTAGAATTGGTAAAAGGACTTCAAAAGCAGCTATTAAAATAGCAGTAGATCAAGTAAAAGAAGGTTTAATTACTAAAGAAGAAGCTATACTAAGAATTAAACCAGAAGACTTAAGTGGCCTATTACATAAAACATTTAATGAAGAAGACGCAAAAAAACACACTATTATAGGAAGAGGCTTAAAAGCAAGTCCTGGTGCTGGTAAAGGTTCAATTTACTTTAGTGCTAAAGACGCTATAGAAGCTAAAAATAGAGGAGAAAATGCAGTATTAATTAGACTTGAAACTTCTGCAGAAGATGTAGAAGGAATGCATGTATGTGATGCACTAGTAACTATAAGAGGTGGAATGACCTCTCATGCTGCAGTAGTAGCAAGAGGACTTGGTGCTACATGTGTAGCAGGTTGCCAAGACTTCCAAATAGATGCTTTAAACGGTAAACTACACACTAAGATGGGTGAAACTCTAAGTGTAGGAGATGTAGTATCAGTAGATGGTACTAACGGTATTATCTACAAAGGTGATGTAGCTATGGAGGATCCTGAAATAACTGGTGAATTTGCTGAATTCATGCGTTGGGCTGATGCAGAAAGTAACGCTAAAGTATATGCAAATGCAGATACTGAAAAAGATGCTACTATTGCAAGAAAATTTGGAGCTAAAGGTATTGGCCTTGTTAGAACTGAGCATATGTTTTTTGAAAAAGAAAGAATATTCTTCTTTAGATTAATGATTCTATCTGGAGATAAAGAAACAAGAAAGAAAGCTTTAGAAAGAATACTTCCATACCAACAAGGAGACTTTGAAAAACTATTTAAAGTAATGTATCCTGATACAGTTACAATAAGACTTCTAGACCCACCACTACATGAGTTCTTACCAAAGAAGGGTGAAGAAACAAATAACTTAGCTAATATCTTACATGTAAGTGCTAAAGTTATTGAAGATAAAGTAGATAGTCTAAAAGAGATTAACCCAATGATGGGTCAAAGAGGTTTAAGACTAGCTGTTAACTACCCAGAAATTTATGAAATGCAAGCAGAAGCTATTATTAAAGCTGCTATTAACTTAAAGAAAGAAAATATTAATGTAGTACCTAAGATAATGATACCTTTAACTTCATCTATGTATGAATATATGTTTGTTAAAGATTTAATTGTTAAAAAGATTAATGAAGTATTAACTGCTTCTAATGAAAAGATTAAATATCAAATAGGAACTATGATAGAAACTCCAAGAAGTGCATTAATAGCAGGTGTTATTGCAAATGAAGCAGACTTCTTCTCATTTGGTACTAACGACTTAACTCAAATGACTTATGGTTTCTCAAGAGATGACTCTGAAGCATTCTTGAAAGCATACTTTGATAATAATATTTTAAAAGATGACCCATTCATTCATATTGATGAATATGGAGTAGGATACTTAATTAGAATGGCTATAGCAAATGGTAGAAAAACTAATAAAGAATTAGAAATAGGTGTATGTGGAGAACATGGTGGGGACGCTAAATCAATTACATTCTTAAATCCACTTGGAATTAACTATGTATCATGTTCACCTTATAGAGTTCCTATTGCTAGACTTACGCTAGCACAAGCCGCTATCAAGTCTGGGGCGAAAAAGAATTAATTCGTAAAACCTTTATTTACCTATATTCTTAGGAATATTCAATAAATCCAAGAATTATTAAAGGCACAAAAGAATTACTAAGTTATTAAAAATTAAAGACTGAGATGACTTAAATGTCGCAAATCTTAGTCTTTTTTTTGTATTGTGCGATAAAGAAATGGAGGAATTGAATATGCGAATGTTGTATATGAAACCAGAGTTAGATGATTTATCTCAAGGATCTAGAATTGCTTTTGCAAGGCAATTTAGATTTATGACACAAGATAATGTATCGGATAAATTAGGATTAACTGGTGTATGTAAAAGAAGAACTATGACAAGATATGAAAAAGGGGATAGAAACCCTAAAGATGAAAGAACAATGGAGATAGCAAAAATATTAAATGTTAGTTATGAAGCTATCAAAAAATATGATATGAAAGATCCATTGGATTTATTCTATATATTAATGTGGTTAGAGGAATATATACCTAATTATCAAATAGATATTTCAAAAGTTCCTAATATTAAAGAAAAACATATAATCAAATTTAAAAATTTTATTAATGAATGGGAACAAATGAGAGAGCAAAGAAAGAAAAGAGAAATATCATATGAAGAATATATGGAATGGAAATTAACTTATGAGGTGAATGGTCATGAGTGATATTAAGAAAATTAAATTAGAAGATATTGATAGTTTTGAAAATCATCCATTTAAAGTAAATAATGATGAGTCATTAAAGGAATTATCAAATAGTATTAAAGAAAATGGATTATTAAATCCTCTAACAGTTAGATTAAAAGAAGATGGAAGATATGAATTAATATCTGGTCATAGAAGAAAATTAGCAATGGAATTGATAGGTATGAAAGAAGCAAATGCTTATATAAAAGAATTAACTGATGATGAAGCAATTGTAGAAATGGTCGATTCGAATATGTATAGGGATAAAATATTACCTTCCGAAAAAGCTTTTGCTTATAAAATGAAATTAGATGCTATGAAACATCAAGGTAAGAAAACTTTTGGCACCGAGTGCCACAAGTCTAGAGATAAAATAGCTGAATCATCCTCTGACAGTTCAAGACAAATTCATAATTATATTAGATTAACAAATTTAATTCATGAACTATTACAATTAGTAGATGATACAGTTTTAAAGGATAAAAGAACAGTATTAACAATGGGATTAAAACCAGCTGTTGAATTATCTTATTTAAATAAAGATGAACAAAAACTAGTATATATGGGGATTACTTATGAAGATCTAACACCAAGTCATGGTCAAGCAATTAAAATTAGGCAACTAGCTAAAAATAAAGAATTAACTTTTGATTCTTTAGAAGATATATTATGTGAGCAAAAAGGTAATCAACATGAGCAAATATCATTTAACAAGAGTAATATTGAAAAAGCTCTTCCAAGTGAGTTATTAAAAAGAGATAAACGATATATTGAACAATATATTATTAAAGCTATAGAAAACTATAGAAAACAGGAACTTGAAAGGGGTGATGTATATGATTTAGATATGTAGCACCCTAGAAAACTTGTTTTGAATGATATAAAATATAATTGTAAGAGGTGGAAAGGAATGAAAAAGATAATAATATCATTATCCATTGTATCTCTTATTTCTGTAAGCATTTTAGGTTTAATCTTATTAAATAATAGAAATAAGAATGAATTAACTATGAATGATGAGAATAAAAATGAAATTGTAGAATCTAATAATTCTATTGAAGAGGAGGAGATATTAGATGAGAATATTACAGAAGATATTGAAAATAAGTCTAGTGGTGTTGAGGACAATAATTCTAGCATTTATAACTCTAATAAGAATGATATGGAGATCAATAGTGCTAGTAACTCTAATGTCATAAATAATAAAAAGAAAGAAAACAAAACTTCTACACAAGTTGTGTCAAAGTCAAGTGAGGAGAATAAAGTAGAGGTTAAAGAAAACAATAACGAAGAAAATACATCAGTAAATAATGAAGAACCAAAAAAGAAAACTCCATGGGAAGCTTTAGGAGTATCAGAATATCATTATTATAATGAACCAATGTATAGTTGGGAACGAGTTGATTTTCCAGTAAGTAAATATGGTAGTGAAGCTAATTGTAGAAAAGCTTGTGCTGAATATGGAGATAACTATGAACCATATTTAAATGGTGAAGTATTATATAGTTGTTCTATTGTAACAAGTTTATCAGGAAAATACTTAGGAGAGTATTTCTCTACAGAAAAACTAAATTAGTATATAAATAGAAGCATTCAAAGTAATGCTTTTTTTTATGAAATTATTTATTGATAATAGAAGGAGGAGAAAATGAAAAAGAAGTTATTGAAGATATTTTTATTTTTGATAATTGGAATTAGTTCAATTGCAAGAATAACAAATGTATCAGCTGCTGCAACAAGTGGTGATATTATCACTGGTAAAACTGTAGCAGGTGGACCTTTTTATGTTGTTCATAATAAAGGTAATGGTCATCGTATGTGGCTAACAGAAAAGTTTATAGTAAGATCTTCTGATGGAG
>CAMOYX010000007.1 GCA_946630615.1 uncultured Mycoplasmatota bacterium | reverse complement strand
TAAGCCTATGCTTATTATTAGAAGAACAATCATACTCTTTTTAATATCTTTTCTATTTTTTATTAATTGATATAGCATAGTTATTACAAATGTAATATTAACTAAGTAATTATTAATAATAATTAAAGATATTACTAATAATAAAGTATATATACCAGATAGGTATTTATTATTATGTTTATATATTCTATTTATTGCTAGTGGTAATAATACAATTAATACTCCAATTAGAGATGTATTATTTGTTATTAGTATTATTAATAAGTATAAATAAAATATTCTAGATAAAGTATCTGGTGGAATATTAGTATTCTCTTGACCTTTAAAGTACATTAACATTATTGGGAATGAGAATGCTTTAATATAAGTTATTAAACTTATCTTAATACTATTATCTAAATATATAGTTGATAAGACAATTACTGCTAGATAAAAGAATACTAGTAGTTTATATGCATATCCTTTAGTTAATATAGATGATATTAATAATAGCATTAATGATATAGCTATATTTAATTCTATAGGTATTATTTTATTAAATATATCTAATAAAGGTATTATAGTTATTAGAATTATATTTAATATATTACTAATTTTCTTTCTCATCTTTTTTCTCCTTTTTAGGGAATAGGATTGATGTATTTAATGCCATGTATATAAATACTAGCATTAGTAATACATACAAAATTAATGCATAGTTAATTTTTCCTAGGGCATATAAAATCGATACTGCTGAGAAAGTCATGTTAATTAAATATATTATTAGAATAGATTCTTTTGTTGAAAACTTCATTTTTAGTAATTGATGATGTAAGTGTTCTTTATCTGGTGTTGTAAATGGATTTTTCTTCTTTAGACTTCTTCTAATAATTGAGAAAAGTACATCTAGTATAGGTGTGGCAAGAATAGCTAATGGAATTAGTAAACTTGTGAATGTAGTTAATTTAAAACCATATAAAGCTACTATAGCAATCATTAAACCTATGAAGTTAGATCCTGTGTCACCTAAGTATAGTTTTGCTGGTGGGAAGTTATATATAAGAAAACCACATATAGAGCCAATCATTAATATACTAATTAGAAAGTCAATATTACCTGCCATACCTAAGATAGATGCAATTATAGCTACTGTTCCAAAGTATATTGTTGAAATACCACCACATAGACCATCCATACCATCTGATAGGTCTATTGCATTTATAATTCCTAGCATAAATATTGTAGTAACTATATAGTTAATAGGCATTGGAAAGTTAATTGTAAGACCTAGGATAGTAAAGTTATCTATAGTCATGTTACCTCCAACAACTATAACTAATATTGATGCTAATTGACCAATTAATTGATACTTAGCAGATATTGGTTTTATGTCATCAATTAATCCTGTTATTAGAATTATAAATGATCCAATTAATATTGGAATTATAGTAGTACTTTGGCTTCCAAATATTAAGTATGATATTATAAAAGTAAAGAATATTGCTAATCCTCCAATTGTTGGCATTGGTACTTTATTTAATCTTCTTTGATTTGGATAGTCTACTGCACCTATGTGAAAAGCTATTTTTTTAAATACTGGTACTAGTACTACACTTATAAAGAATGTAGTTAGTAACATTATAGCTATGTTTAATTCTGTTAATTCGTATTTCATATAAACCTCCCTTAATTATTATCTTTTTCTTTTAAGAATTTATCCCAGATTATATCTTCATTTAATATAGTTTCTTTATTCTTTCTTTTTTCTACAAACTCATCAAATGTAGATATTACTTTTGCTGGGTTACCTGCTACTACAGAGTTTTTTGGAACATCTTTAGTAACTACTGAACCTGCTCCAATTACTGCGTTTGGGCCAATTTTTACTCCACCTAGGATTGTTGAATTACAACCTATAAAAACGTTATCCATTACTTCTATTGGAGATGTTTTATAGCCAAAGTTACCAACTCCTAAATTATTTAAGCCTAAGTGAAATATATCATGAGTAACAAAAGTTACGTTTGAAGTAACTATTATATTATTATGAAATTTAATTAATTTAGGATCGCTTGGTATTATTCTTGGTTGAAAGAATACATTATCTCCCATTTCTTTAAAGATATTATGTTTCTTTAAATATTTGTTTCTTTTATCAGAATTAATCATCATGAATAAATGTAATCTTTTAAGTTGGTTTTTAGTATATGATTTCATATTATATGCCTACCTTTTTATTAGCTAGTAAAGCTATATATATCTCTACCATAGGACTTATTAGTACATGTCCAGTTATACAAGATATAAGTATTATAAATACAGTACTAAATAAATTGATAGTATTATATTTAATTTGTGTAAATGTTAATATCATTACTATTAGATAAATTATAGTTCCTATGATACCTATAGAATAGAATATATCAAATATATCTATTTCTACATTCTTTATATTATCTAGTTTAGTTCTTGATATGCCTGTTAGTTTAGTTAAAGTATTACTACTTTGATATTCTTTATTAACATCATTTAAGAAATCTAATCTATTAGAGAATATTACATTATCTATATTTTCTCTAGTTAATAAGTCGTTTATATTGTTAACATTATAGTATTCTAAAGTAGTATTTATATTTTTTACAAAGTCTGAATTAGGTATTAATAATACTCCTAGTAATGTAAATGATACTAGGCCACCTATTATAAAGTATTTATATTTCTTTAAATACTCTCTTTTATAAATTAAGAAGAATATTAGAATTATTAATATACTTAAATACATTGTTTTAGTTCCCATTAGAATTAACATTGGTATTAATAGTAGGACTAACGGAATGAATAGTTTAATATTCTTTAAACTATAATTTATTACTACTGGTAGTAATAATACAAAAATATTTGGAAGTTCGTTACCTATATAGAAATAAGACATGTATAAATCTTTATTTGGATATACTTCACTTATATTGTGTCCTAAGTTAAATGGGTATGGTATTAGATATAAAAGTAAATATGTAATGTATATTATGTATATTAATTTATTATTTATATATTTACTTTCATATTTATACATGAATAAAAGCATTATTGGTAAGAAAAATAATTTTATTATGTTAGATACTTCATTTATTAGAATTGATCTATTTGTTAATAAGTAAAATATAGATGTTATAAGTGAATAGATAAATATAATTCCTAAAGTTATATATATCTTTTTATCTTTAGATTTTAATAAGTAGTATGTAGCATAACATAGAATTAATACTTTAAATATTAAGCCAATATTAGGCAGATTATTCCATGTTAATGCACCAGATATGAAATCTATTATTGGTAGTGCCATTAATAAATAAGCAAGTATTTTGTCTTTTTTCATATTATTTCCTTTTTATATTTTAGTTAGAGAGATTAACTTATATAAAAACCTCCTCATGTATAAATTATAACAAATGAGGAGGTTTTTATAAATATAATCTATATTTCTTGGAGTATTGGATTATTTATTCTTAAAGCTTCTACTATTGTGTACATGAATTCTGCATTTGTAGGTTTATTTTTATAGTTATTAATAGAGTTACCAAATAAGTATTGTGTTACTTTTTTATCACTTTTATCAAAGCCATTTTCTATAGATACTCTTATTGATTTTTCTATGGCGTCTTTTGTTGAGTTATAGTAATTTGCTAAGTACTTATATGTATAGTTTGTTAGGTTATAGTTACCTTCTGGTGTTTTATATAATAAGCCTATTCCTTTTTTTAAGTATCTATAGCCTTTCATTTTAGATGATATTCCTAGTTTATGTAGGAGAAATGATATTTTAAATTCTAATTCTGTTTCTTCTATCCTTTGTTTTTCTAGGTCTTCTTTATGATTTGAAGCACTTAAAAATATTCTACTTCTTAGAGAATTTAGGTTAATTGGTTTTAACATGTAATAGTTAATACCTAGAGTTTTAGCATTTTGTAATAAATAAGGCATGTTATATTCAGTTGTTATTATTACAGGTATTTTCTTTTCAAGTGTTAATAAGTGTTCTAGAATAGATATACCATCTACTTCTTTAAGTAAGATATCCATTACTATTAAGTCTATAGATTCCCTATTTTCTTTAATATATTCTAAGGCTTCTTTTCCATTTTCTATAAATTTTAATATTTTTATTTTATCGTCGCCTTTAAAGAATTTGTTTATTGTTTCGTTATGTTTTTTATCGCCATCTATGACGATTATATTTAGTTTTTGCATTAATTACCCCTTCTATTTAATGCATGCAGTTGTTTATTAAAATAGTAAAAAATAGAATAATTGTCAAGAAAAAAGAATCTATTTCTTAGATTCTTTTAGTATTTCATTTAGATTATTAACATCAAATATAGATTCTTCTAGTAGTATTCCATCTAAAATATCTTCATCTAAATACTTACTAGCATTAGTCTTATCCAAATTACCTCCGTATATAAATTTAAATGGTTTACCATAGTCATTTTCTGTTTCTATTTTAAGCTTGTTAATAACTAGTTTTAAGTAATCTATATCTATTGCATCATCTTTATTATTTAACCATGATGGCATATATATAAATGTAATATTTTTATAATACTTTGGAGGTATTGGACTTAGTATTGCTCTTATTTGACCAAGTAATTTATCTATTGTGTATTGATAGTCATATTCATTTTTTGTTTCGGAAATTATAATATAACTTTTCATTTTATTAGATAGTAATTCTTTTGCTTTACTAATCTTTTCTACAAATGGAGATGGATCTTCTTTATGTGCAATTATAGAACCTTTTACATCTATTGATTTTAGAGATTCTGCGCTTATTGCACCTGTGTTATCTTTATAATTTTTTCCTGATACATACTCACTTAGTAAGTCATATTTTTTATCGTGTAGTAGTGTTAGATAAATGCTTGGAGCTGCTAGCAATAATTTATACTTATCTTGATTAATAATATTCTTTTTATAATCTAATATTTCTTTTAGATTATGATGCATCTTTAGATTGCATATTATTTCTTTCATATTTCTAAAGTTTCTACCTCTTCTTCATCTTTTACATTTTCTAAAGCTTTTAAATGACCAAGAGAAATATATTCAAGAGTTGCTCCTCCACCTGAACATACATAAGTTAGTTTATCTTTATAGCCTAAGTTCTTTACAGAAGAAGCTGCATCTCCTCCACCTGCAATTACTGTTTTATTAGATCTAGCTAATATACTTAGTAATTCTTTAGTACCATTTGCAAATTTGATATCTTCATAGATACCCATTGTTCCATTTATAAATATAGTACTACTTTGATTAATAATTTTTTCATATTCTTGTAGAGTTATAGTACCTATGTCATTTATCATATCGTTTTTACCGATTTCATTTATTCTTTTATATTTAACATAGTTAGGATCATATGTAGAACCTACTATTGCATCGAATGGTAATACAATTTTATCTTTATATTTTAATAATAGATCTTGTATCTCTTTAACTATTTCAGGATCATCGTTAACTAGGGATTCACCTACTTCAAAACCTAGAGCATATAGTGCAGAGTTAGCTATACCACCACCTAGTAACATATGATCACATTTAGGTAATAGATTCTTTATTAGAGATAATTTATCATCTATTTTTGAGCCACCCATTACTATTGTAAATGGATGAGTAGCGTTTAGGATATATTTATCAATTGCATCAATTTCTTTTTGCATTAGAAAACCTATACAAGTTTCTAAATACATTGAGATACCATAGGTAGATGCATGTTTTCTATGAGATGATGCAAAGGCATCATTTACAAATACATCTCCAAGGGAAGCAAAGAACTCAGATAATTGAGGATCGCAGTTAGATTCTAATTTGTTTGGTAAATCTAAGAATCTAGTGTTTTCTAAAAGAATTAATTCTTGTGGTTTTAATGCTTTAACTCTTTGATATACCTCTATTCCATAATTTAATTCAGAGAAGTATACTTGTCTACCTAGTAAACTAGATAATCTTTCTCCAACTGGTCTTAGGCTCTTAGTTTCTTTGTCTTTTTCTGTTTTTACCTTTCCTAAGTGACTTAATATTACTATCTTACAGTTTTGATCTAATAGATAGTTAATAGTTTCTAGAGTTTCTTTTATTTTAGAGTCATCTAGAATTTGATTGTTTCTCATTGGAACGTTATAGTCTACTCTTAGTACAACTGTTTTATTTTTGACATCTGTGTTTTGTAATCTTTTTTTCATTTATAGTCACCTTACCTTAATTAATTATATATAAATATTTAAAAAAAGGAAATACATGTATTTCCTCCTTTACTATTTAAATAGTGAATATGCGGTACGCATCATTTGTGAAGTGTAGCCCATTTCGTTATCATACCAAGCTACAACTTTAACTAAGTCACCTGTAGGTGTTTCAATAACTTTAGTTAAACCAAGGTCTACTAAAGCACCAGTTTTTTCACCTAGTACATCTGTAGAAACTACTGGATCGTTAGTAGTAACTAGACATACTGATTCATTTTTCTTTAAGCAATCGTTAATCATTTCTTTAGTTACTTTTGTGTTTAATTCTAAGCATAAATCAATCATAGAACCATCTGGTACTGGAACACGATAAGCTACTCCATCTAGTAATCCTTTTAATTCTGGTATTACTTTATCTATAGCTTTTGCAGCACCTGTAGAAGTTGGAACAATGTTTGCAGCACATGCTCTACCTCTTCTTTCACTTATACCTTTTTTATGAGCTATATCTAGGGTTGCTTGATCGTTAGTATAAGCATGGATTGTAGTCATAAATCCTTTTTTTACTCCAAAGTTATCAACCAATACTTTAAGTACGGGAGCAAGACAGTTAGTAGTACAAGATGCAGCTGAAACTATTTCTTCAGTTCCATCTAAAGTATTATCGTTTACTCCATAAACTATAGTTTTGCATTCACCTTTAGCTGGAGCCGATATTAATACTTTCTTAGCACCTGCATTAATATGCTTTTTAGCATCTTCTACTTTAGTAAATCTTCCTGTACATTCTAGTACTAGATCTACTTGTAAGTCTTTCCAAGGAAGAATCTCCGGATCTTGTTCTTTATATACTTTTATTTTTTTTACTCCACCTATTAGAATTGAGTCTTCAGTGAAAGATATTTCATTTTTATGAAATGATCTATGATTTGTGTCATATTTTAATAAATATGCTAGTTCTTCAGGTGTTGATAAGTCGTTTATAGCTACTACATCAAACTTATTAGATGTAATCATTTCTCTAAAAGCTAATCTTCCAATTCTTCCAAATCCATTTATTGCTACTCTTATCATTATTATCTCCTTCCAATAAATTCTCTTAGAATTGAATCATCTGGTACATCTTTACCAGGGATTGTATAAAAGTTTTGTAAGTAATTTAATAATCTTCTTGATTCTGTATAGTATGGTGAATCAATAGATACTGAATGAAGTAATGGTGTTACAAATACTTTTAATACACCTACTTCATATGCTAGAGCAGTATTTACTATAGTGTCTGCTTGATATACATATGGGAATATATAGTTTTCTTCTCCAGCTCTTACTTGTTGCCAATCATTAATAGTTTGTTCTACACTTCTACCTCTTGTCCAGAAGTCTCTTACTATTCTTCTTATTAATCTTAAGTCTAGAGTTGAAATATAGTTATGTCTATCTATATTTAGAGGTATAAATGGGCTTAAGTATATTTTATATTTATATTTATCTTCTATGAATGGTATTAATTCATCGTTTAGACAGTGTAGACCTTCAATTAATATAAATGTATTATTTGTTAGTTTTTCTTTTCTACCTTTAAATTGTTGTTTACCATTTATAAAGTCATATTCTGGTATTTCTACTTCTTTACCATCTAATAAGTCTTTTAATGTTTTATTTAATAGTTCTAAATCAATTGCTTGTAAGCATTCAAAGTCGTAGTTACCTTTAGCATCTTTAGGACTCTTGTCTCTATCAACAAAGTAATCATCTGTTGATAAGCCAATAACGTTATATCCTCTTTGTATTAATTCTGTTCTAAAACGTTTCATAGTAGTTGTTTTACCAGATGAAGATGGACCTGCAATAAGTATTAATCTAACATCACGCATACTCATTACATTTTCACAGGCTTTAGCAATATCGTGTTGGAATGTAAGTTCGTTTGCTTCAATGAAATCTTTAATCTTTCCTGAACTTACTAAATCATTCATGTTAGATAAGTAAGTAGCTCCCATTCTTCTTAACCATTTTTTACTATTCATGAAGTTAGAAACAATATTTTCATAGTGTACATATTCTGGAATAACACCATTTGTTGTATTAGATGGGCAAACTATAACTATTCTATTTCTTCCTAGGAATACTAAATCATATTTATTAATCACTTCAGTACTGTAAGGCATTAAAGTATAGAAGTAGTTTAGTTCATCTTTTAGTTTATACATTGTTACTATGTTATTAGATACTGTTAGTAAGTTATTAGCTTTTTCAGTTTCTTTTTCAGCTGTATAGTAATTATGGGCATCTTTTACTTCTATGTTATATTTTTTAAATTTATGGTTTGCTGATACATTTGATGCCATTTTACCTTTTATTTCTGATACGTCTAGGCTTGTTAAAGTTTTATCAGTAACTACTTCACATAGAATTCCTTTTGGTACTGAGTGTAAGAATCTTACTTCACATCCAGGGAAGGCTTCTCTTGCAGATACTAAGAATAAGAATTTTAAACCTGACTGGTACATTTTATATCCTGCAAAGTCTTTTATATTTATAAAGTTAATCTTAGCATCTTCTTCTACTTTACTAGATAGTTCTTTAATATCGTTTCCTATTTTAATAGCTATAGCGTCTTTTACTTCGAAAGATCTAGCTACTTCATAGAATTCTGTACCTAGTTTGAATTCTTTTTTCTTTGATTTATAAGTTATTGTTACATTTTGCATATTATCACATACCCTTTTACTATTAGTAGTTTAACATTTTTTAGTTTATTTTTAAACAATATATTAAACTAGTAGACACTTAAAAATGAGTAACTTATAGTTACTCATTTCTTTTATCTATTTCTTTATGTCTTCTTATTAAATCTCTCATTTTTATAAAATGGTGATTTACAAAGCTTTTAGATACTTTAATACTATATTCTTCTTCTAGTTTATCAGCTAGTTCTTGATAAGAATCTTCTGGATACTTACATCTTAGTTCTACTATATATTTAGTTTTATCATCTAATAGATCTAATAAGTCATTATCTTTTAAGTATTCTATTTCTTCTAGTTGTTTTTTACCTGTAGTAATAGTTTTTTCTTCGTTTGCTATATCACAGTTATTTAATCTATTTACCATGTTTTTATGATCTCTATAGATTCTTATATCTTCAAAGTAGAATAAAGATTCAGGAGATTCAAACATTCTTATCATGTCCGAGATTTCTTCAGATGATTTTAGATATACCATGTATTTTTCTTTTCTTTTAGTTACTTTAGAATTAAAGTTCATTTCATGAAGTAAGTTAGATACAAATAAAGCATCTACTTCACTTTCAAATACGAATTCTAAGTGATAACCTGATTTAGATGGGTCATTTATAGAACCTACAGATAAGAATGCACCACGTATAAATGATGCCATTTCAGAAGGTGAAGACAAGTTATTTCTTCTCATAGGTAATAAATTACCATCTTTATCTATTATATTTAAACGATTTAGTATAGTTTTATATTCTTCTTTTATTTCTAAGATGTATATAGTTCTATAACGCATTCTTTTTTGAGTTCTTATTATTATATGAGGACTTATATTAAAGATAGACTTTAAGTCTTCATATACTCTTCTTGCTACTTTTCCATTTTCAAAGCTTACTTGAATAGCGTTATCTTTTAAGTCGGCATCATATCTTATTATTGATTGTATTTCTGCTAAAGCTTCTAATCTTTTTACTTTATTGGAACAGATTTCTTCTTTTAGTCTAGTTGCAAAGGTCATTTAGATGCCTCCTTTCTTTTATTTTATTATTACTCCAGATTCTTGCATTTCTTTTGGAATAGCTATATCCATGTATTTAAGGATAGTTGGAGCTACTTGGGCTATTGTACCTGTTTCTTCTAGAGTTACTTTTTCATCAGTAATAATAAATGGTACGTCTGATGTTGTATGTGTTCTATTTGGGTTTCCTTTTTCATCTAACATTTGATCTGCATTACCGTGGTCTCCTAGAATTACTAATGTATAAAAGTTATCGTCAGCTTCTTCTTTTATCATTTTAAGACAAAGGTCTACTGCAACACATCCTTTTATTGTGGCATCTAGGTTACCCGTGTGAGCTAGAATATCTGGGTTTGCAAAGTCAGCTAAGATAAAGTCATAGTCTTTTTTCATAGCATTAGTGATTTTCTTTGTTATTTCTACTGCTGACATTTCAGGATTTTTAACGCATTCAGATTCTTCTCTTGATGGAACGTTAAACTTAGTTGCACCTTCTAGGGAAGAAGATGACTCTCCATCAAAGTAATATGTTACATGTTCAAATTTATAGTTTTCTGCAATTCTTGCTTGAGTTAATCCTAGTTTAGATAAATATACTCCTAGGTTATTATTTATTTTTTGTTTTTCTAAGAAGTAATTAGTTTTAATTTTTGGTACTGGAAATAAAGTATAGATATATGGATTAAAGTCTTCTTGAGTTTTAAAGTTATCAAAATCATTCTTAGTTAGAGATTCAAGTATTTGAATATCGAATGTGTTTTCATAGTTCAAGAATAATATTGAATCATTTTCTTTAATTGGTTCATAGTTATCAGTTTTAATTGGAGGTAGAGCTTGGTCAGTTATACCTTCTTGATAACACTTTTGAATAATTAAAGGTATTGAAGAGCCCATGAAACCTATACCTTTAGTTATTAAGTCATAGAAACGTTTTGTTTTTTCATAGTCCCCTTCATTATCCATTGCAAATCTTCTACCTGTGATAGAAGCAATTTTACCTACTCCTACTTCTTTTATTTTATTTTCTAGAGTAGTTATAAATGTATAGATAGCTTTTTCTTCACAGTCTAAGCCATCACTTATTAAATGAAAGTATAAATTTATTTCTTTTCCTTTTAAAGAATCTAGTAGTTTTAGAAAGTGTTCTATGTTAGATACTCTTTTAGCATTAGATAATAATCCGATAACGTGTAGGGCATTACCTGTTGATTCTGCATCTGCAATTAATGTTTTATATGTATTATTAACATATGGATTATCTAGAAATTCACTTACTATAGTATTATCTCTTTTAATTAATCTTCCTGCTCCAAGAGTAAGAAAAGATAACTTACATGTTGGTGCTTCATCATCATCTAGGCCTACATACTTACCTGATGCATGCAAGCTAGAGTGTGGATATTTTTTTAGTAATTCAAGAAAGTTTATTGGAGGTGCTAGGTTTACTGCATTTCCAAGTTTATTGTTAGAATAGCCAAAGCCATCTAATACAATCATACATATCTTTTTCATAGAACTCTTCCTCTTTCTTTAGGGTATTTTATCATAAATAGGATATTTATTAAAGAAACGAAAAAAAAGAACCTAAAAGTTCTTTATATTTCTAGTATATTTTTATTTCTTTTACCATTTTCTACTTCATAACAGTCAGTTACTGTTATGAATGCATCTTCATCAATTTCAAGTATTCTTTCTTTAAATAGATAGTAGTCTTTATTTGGTACAACAACCATTAGTACTGGGTTTTCCTTCTTTAAGAAACCACCTTTAGCTTCTAGAATAGTTACTCCTGTATTTAATTCATTAATAATGTAATCTCTTACTATTTCATGGTTATTAGATGTAACTAAGAATAGTTTAGTATCTGATATACCAATAGTAAGTTTATTTATAACAAAGCTATTAATAAATAAAATAATTATTGCATATACAGATTTGTTAACTCCAAATACTACTATACCTAGTAAGATAATAAGAATATGAGATATGAAGTTTGCATCTCCTTGGCTAGTCTTCAAGTATTTTCTAATAATATTAAATATTATGTCTGAACCACCTGTGTCATATCCAACCTTATATATTAGTGCATAACCAAGACCTGTTGATAAACCAGCAACTAAAGCAAGTACTACCTTATCATCAAAAGTGAAATATGGGAGTAAGTTATTTGCTAGTCCTTTAGTCATAAATACAAATGCTGGAAAAGCAAATGATCCAAGTAAAGATATTAAAGTACTTCTTTTACTTAGTAGTAACATACTTAATAGTATTAGTATTGTATCTCCTACTAATAGTACTTTTTCTGTATCCCATCCATATAGTGATTTAAATACAATGGCAAGACCAGATACTCCACCTACTACTAAGTTATTAGGCACTAAAAACATATTATAACCAAGTGCTGCAATAAAATATCCTGTTATTGCAATTAATATGTTTTTAATAAAAAGCTTTGGATTAAATGTTGCTTTAAACTTTTTCATAAGTAAACCTCCATCATATATTTAATATTATCTATTTCTTCGCCTAAAGTAGTAGAATTTCCATGACCAGGATATAAAACCACATCTTTATTAAATCTATTAATAAAATTAATAAGTGATTCTTTCATTTCTTTATCATTTCCACCTAAGTCAGTTCTACCTATTCCATCTTTAAATATAAAATCTCCTACAAATATAGAATTAATTTCTTTAAAGTAGTAACATTTAGAATCAGATGTATGTCCTTTAGTTTCTATAACTTCGTAGTCAAAGTAACTAGTGGTATTTTCTTTTAAGTTATAGTATTCTTCTAGTTCTTTTAGAGCTCCTATGTGATCATCATGGTGATGTGTTACTAATATACCTTTAACATTTAATCCTTCTAAAGACTCAATTATTTTTTTTGCTTCACTTCCAGGATCAATTATTAAGGCATTATTATCTTTAGATAGTATGTAACAGTTTTCTTCTAAAGGTCCATTTATAATAGTGCTAATCTTCATATTATCACCTATATTTATAATATCATGTTTTTACTTGTTCTTAAATTTCTTTTATAATAAAATATATTTGAAAGTAGATGATAATAATATGGGTATTGTTGGAATTATTTTAATTATAGTAGCTCTTGTAGCTTTAATATCTATTTTTTATATAAGTGTTTTTAATAAATTACAATATGCTAGAACTAAGATTGAACATGTAGAATCCTTAATAGATGAAGATTTAAGAAGTAAGTTTGATTTAGTTAAAAGAAGTGATGACGTTATTAAAAATAATGTTAAAACTAAGAGTGATTATTTAAAGGAATACACCGAAATTGAAAGCAATAGTATTTCTAATTTTGATTTAGAAAGAAAGTTAAATGAAGCTGAAGGTTTAATTAAAAATATATTTAATGATGAAAAAGGATTAAACGATAATGAGAATGCAAAGGAAATACTACAAGGATTTAGAGAAATAGATGAAAAGCTAGATGCAAGTATAGGTTACTATAATACTCAGATGAATTCTTTAAATAGTTTTATTAGAAGATTTCCACATAATATAATTGCTAAGTTACACGGATTTAAGGTTAAACCTTTCTTTGATGGAAAAGATATGACTGATGATATTGTAACTGATTTTAAACTATAAAAAGATTGCTTTAAGCAATCTTTTTTACTTAGAAAAATCTATTGGTTTTATATTGTTTTTAGCGAGAAATTCATTAGCTTTAGAGAATGGTTTTGATCCAAAGAAACCTTTTCTTGCCGAGAATGGAGATGGATGAGGAGATGTTATAACTAAGTGTTTAGGATTAGTTATTAAGCTAGATTTAGATATAGCAAAGTTTCCCCATAGAATAAATACTACTGGAGTATCTTTTTCATTTATTTTAGATATTATTTCATCAGTTATATGTTCCCATCCTAGGTTTTTATGAGATGCTGGTAAGTCTTTTTCTACAGTTAGTACTGAGTTAATAAGTAGGACTCCTTCTCTTGCCCAATTAGTTAAATCTCCATCAAGTCTTGTTGGAATACCTAAGTCACTTTCTAATTCTTTGTAGATGTTTTTAAGTGATGGTGGTAGCTTTATACCCTTATTAACTGAGAAAGATAAGCCCATTGCTTCACCTACTCCATGATATGGATCTTGGCCAACTATAACTACTTTAACGTTATTATATGGAGTTAGTTTTAAAGCATTAAAGATATTATTATATTCTGGAAATATAGTTTTAGTTTTATATTCTTCTAATACTTTATTATGTAAGTCTTTATAATAATTAGATTCAAATGTATCTTTTAGAATGTTATCCCAATCATTACCTATCATGTAATCACCTTTTTCTTTATATATAATAACATAGAAAAAGATGCATTACTGCATCTTATTTATGATATGATTCGTTGTTATTTATTTTCATTGAACGATATATCTGTTCAAGTAATATACCTCTGAATAGACCATGTGGGAAAGTGAAAGAAGAAAATGATATTGCTAAGTTGCTTCTTTCTTTAACACTTTTATCTAGTCCATCACTTCCACCTATAACAAAGTCTATAACTGGATTATAGATAAATTGTTTGTCTAGAATAGATGCTAGTTCTATAGATGACATTTGTTTTCCTTCTATTTCTAGGGTTATTACGAAGTCTTTATTATCTATAGTTTTAAGTATCTCTTTTGATTCATCTAACATATTAGAGTCTTTTAATTCTATTAGTTTTATTTGATGATATTTGGAGATTCGTTTTAGGTAATCATCTACTAATTCTTTTAAATAATTTTCTTTTAATTTTCCTACGCATATAATCCTAATCATTTACTACCTCGACTACTTCGTTTTGTTTTGCACATACATGTGGTGGTAGTTCTAGTTCATATTCTTTAAATGTTTCTTCTAACATGTTAATTGCTAATTCTTCTTTATTATTTGTTTTACTTAAATGTGTTAGAACTATCTTCTTTGTATTACTACCTACTAATTTAGTTAGGTAAAAAGATGCATCTTTATTATTTAAGTGCCCTACTGTTCCTGATACTCTTATTTTTAAGAATTTAGGATATGGGCCATTTAATAAAGTTTCTATATCATGATTACTTTCAAATAAATAATAGTCTGCATCTTTTAACTTATCAAAGTATTTTCTATGTAGATAACCTGTGTCTGTTATATACACTAGTTTTTCTTTATTAGTTTTAAGAATAAAGTTTCTTGCATCTGGAGCATCATGGCTTACTCTTATAGCATCAATATAAATATCATCTAGATATATATCATCGTTATAGATTATTACATTTTCATATTCTTTTAGATAATCTAGTTCATAGTACATTTTTTCTGTTAAATATATATTAGGATGAAAAGACCTTATAAAGGTCTTTAGAGCTGATGTATGATCATCGTGAGTATGACTAATTAGAATAGTATCTATACTACTTGGATCAACATTTATTTCTTTTAATTTATCTTTTATATATTTAGCATTTTTTCCCATGTCTATTAGTATTTTGTGGTTATTTATTTCTATGTAAGTGGAATTACCTTCAGAACCACTTGCTAAGACAAAACATCTCATCTATACATACTCCATGGGTTATACCATGTACCACCGTTATCTGGATAACCATAAGATAAGCCGTAGTGTAAGTGGCAACCAGTTGAAGATCCAGATGAACCCATGTAACCAATTACTTGGCCTCTTTGAACTGTTTGACCAGGACTTACTTGGACATTTTGATATAGGTGGGCATTCATTGTATAGAAGTTATTCTCATGTTTAATAACTACATAGTTACCATATGAACCACCACACATAGAACCATACCAACCAGTGTTTGCACATGCTGTGTATGTTGCAACTACTGTACCAGGTCTTGTGGCATATATTGGTGAACCGCAACCTGTACCTGAAATATCTAAAGCGTTATGGAATGAACCCCAACGATACTCGTAATCTGTAGTAATGATATATCCTTGGTTTGTTGGCCAACCCCAGTCTAGACCAGTATCTACATATCCACCAGTTCTTGAACCACCCCAGTTGTATGTTTGTTTTTGTCCTACTTTAGTTATTTCTTCTACCATTTCTCTTATTACTTGAGTTGCTATAACGTTTGTTTCTTGAGAACGTTCTCCGTTTATTATACGTAATTCTTGAGTAATTCTATTAATACCTGTTACACCATTTTGAACTACCTCTGATTTACCATAAGCTAAAGATGAATCTGTTATAGTAGTTTTTGTATAAGCTTGTTCTACGTCTTCTATTACTTTTACTTCTTCATATAGATTTAGTATTGGATTAATGATGTCATTTCTTACTGTATCTCCAATAGCTAATACTGCGTTTTCTGCGCGATACTCTGGGTTTGCAATTAATAATTCTCTTACATTTAATTTAGATGCTTGAGCTATACTTTGAAGAGTATCACCTTGTTTAACTGTATATGTAGAAGTTTGTTCTGTAGTTCCATATAGTAAATATTTTGTTAATTCTTTTGAGTCTGTAAATATCTTATCACTTGATGGAATATATCCTTCTTTTATAGTTACAGTTTCTGCAAATTCCATATGTTTTATTAAAGAACCTGTTGTTTTTATTTCTTCTTGAGTATTAGTCATGTAAGCATTATAAGTATCTTCATCTACAAATGTTAGTACTAAGTTTTTTTCTGCATCTTTAAATACATTGTCATCTAGTACATATATCTTAGTTGTTTTTTCTTCTTCGTTTTCAGTCTTTTGTTTTTTTATACTTATAATATAACCTTCTATAGTAAAGTCACTTTGTTTTTGAATCTTTTTATAGATCTCTTCTGCAGAGCTTATTTTTTCGTTATAAGTTATATAGTTTTCTATGTGGAATCCATTTGGTGGGTATACTTTATTAACATTATATTTATCTTTAATGTCTTGTTGTTCTTGGTTTATCATGTTAAGAAGTGATTCTTTGTTATCAACAAGACCTATTCTTTCTCCATCAAGAAATACTTCGTATACACTTTTTGGATTATTGTTATTTCTACTTCCCATTGTAAATATCATTCCAATTGTTAGTATTATTATCACAACTAGGGAGGCTAGTTTTTCTTTTTTCATTATCTACCTTTCTAAACCCCATCTATTTCTACTGGTGTGTAATTTTTAAATGAAGACATATTTAATTCGAATAATACTTGAATTAAATCTGAAGAACCTGCACGGTTCTTAGCTATAATTACATCAGTAGGTACTACTTTATTCTTACTTGTATCAGCTGATTTAGCTTCATAGTAATCTGCTCTATTTAAGAATAGAACGATATCTGCATCTTGCTCGATTGAACCTGATTCTCTTAAGTCTGCAAGTCTTGGTTGGTTAGAGTCACGTTTTTCAGCGTTACGTGAAAGCTGAGCAAGTGCTATAACTGGTACTTTTAATTCCATTGCCATTTGTTTAAAACTACGAGATATTTCTGATACTTCGACTTGTCTTGATTCTACTCTTCCACCTGTAGTAACTAACTGTAAGTAGTCGATTACAACTAAACCTAAACCTTTAGGTTGGCTAGCTAATCTTCTACATTTAGCTTTAATTTCTGCTGAAGTAATAGATGCATCATCTTCTATATAAATATTAGTTTCTGATAATTCTGATATAGCTTCATTGTATCTTTTCCAGTCATTATCTGACATTATACCAGTTCTTAGTTTATTGTTATCTATTTGACCTTCTGAAGCAATCATACGATTAACTAACATTTCAGCAGACATTTCTAAGTTGAATATTGCTACTGCTTTATCCATTTTCTTAGCAGCGTTAGTTGCAACGTTTAGGGCAAATGCAGTTTTTCCCATACCTGGACGAGCAGCAAGGATTATTAACTCACCTGCATGGAAACCTGTAGTTCTTTTATCTAAATCAATATATCCAGATGGTACACCAGTTATTGCTGTACCATTTTTAGCTAAGTTTTCTAGGTTTTCTCTTGCATTTGATAAAGCTACTTGAATAGTTTTAAATTCAGATGTTTTTCTAGATTTAACTACTTCTAATAGATTTTTTTCTGAGTTATCTAGTAATCTTGTTAAATCTTCTTCTTCATCATATGAAGTAGTAACTATTTTAGTTGCTGTATCAATTAGTCTTCTTCTTGTTGCTTTATCTCTTACTATATTTATGTAGTAGTCTAGGTTAGCTGAGGTAGCTACTGAGTCTACTACTTCTGTTAAGTAATTAATACCACCTATAGTAGTAAGAGACTTTTGTTTATCTAATTCATTTCTTACTGTAGTCATATCTATTGGGGTATTTTCTTTATAAAGACTAGTTAATGCTTGGAATATCTTTTTGTTTCTTTCATCATAGAACATGTCTTCAGTTACATCTTCTGTGATTTTTTCCATTGCGTATGGATTTAGGAAAGCAACACCTAATACACTCATTTCTGCTTCTATATTGTTTGGTAATGTTCGTGCTGGCATTATCTCACCTACTTTCTATTTTTTTAGTTCTACTCTTATTTTAAATTCTACTCTTTTATGTAGTTTTATTGTTACATCGTGAAATCCTAATGTGTCTAGGTTATGAGTTATGTTTATTAGCTTTTTATCTATGTCAAAGCCTTTCTTTTTTAACTCATCACTTATTTGTTTTGTTGATATGATTCCGAATACTTTATCTCCGGCTCCAGTTTTTACTTTAAATGTAATAGTTTTACCATCTAGTTTCTTTTTTATTTCATTTAGATTAGAAACTAAAGTTTCTTCTTCTAAGTGTCTATCTAGTAGGGATTTATCTAATACTTCTTTGCTTCTTTTTGTTGCTGCTACTGCAAGTCCATTTTTAATTAAGAAGTTTTCTGCATATCCGTCAGACACTTCAATAATATCGTCTTTTTTTCCTTGTTTTTTAACGTCTTTTAGTAATATTACTTTCATGTAAAAACCTCCTTTATAAATCAAACATATTTTAACATAAGAATATAAAAACTAAAACTATTTAAAGGAGGAAAATAGACTTTTATAAAATAAAAAAGGAGCATTTATGCTCCTTATAAAATTTATAATTATTTTGTATATGGTATTAAAGCCATGAATCTTGCATATTTAATTTGTTTTGCAATTTCTCTTTGGTGTTTTGCACATGCACCAGTCATTCTTCTTGGTAAAATTTTACCTTTTTCAGAAATGTATTTAGATACGATGTTAACATCTTTATAATCTACACTTTTACCAGCGCACATTTGACAAATTTTTCTTCTTTTCTTTCTGTATTCTGCCATGTTAATAATCTCCTTTCATTTTATTAGAATGGTAAATCATCATCTGACAAACTTACTTCATCGCCAAAGTCTTTGAATGGATCGTTATCTACTGAAGTAGTAGGATTTTCTTCAACTGAAGGTGTTGAATCCATTGAATAACTAGATTGAGAAGAATCTCCTCTTCCTCCAATAAATTCAGCTCTTTCTACTACAACATCAGTAGTATAGTGTCTTTGTCCGTCTTGACCATCGTAAGAACCTGTTTGGATTCTTCCTTCAACAGCCATTTGTCTTCCTTTAGCCATATATTTAGCTATAGTTTCAGCTTGACGTCCAAATGAAACACAACTAATAAAGTCTGCTTGACTATTTTGTCCATTTGCTTGGTCTTGTCTTTGAGGTCTATCTACAGCAATAGTGAAACGAGTAATAGTCATTCCACCTGCACTTGTTCTAGCCTCTGGATCTCTTGTAAGTCTACCAACTAATTCTACTCTGTTCATTATTATTCTCCATCCTTACGAATAATTAAATGTCTTAAAACATTTTCGTCTAATTTGATCTTACGATCGAATTCTTTAACTGCTTCAATAGATAAGTTGCAAGTTAATACATAGTAGTAACCACTAACTTCTTTCTTAATTGGATAAGCAAGCTTACGAGAACCCATTTCGTCCATTTTTTCTACTGAACCTTTTAATGTTTCAACTAAAGATTTGAAAGTATCAGCTGTTTTCTTAACGTTTTCAGCGTCTTCAGTAGCTTTTACAATGAACATGATTTCATACTTATTCATTTTTCCACCTCCTTATGGTCTAATGGCTTTTTAAATAATTAAAAAGCAAGGAGTAATTTCTTACTCGGTTGTTATTTTAGCAAATATAAGCTTTAAAGTAAATAATTATTTATTTATAATACTAATGAGGTGAAGTTATGCTTACTATATATATTACTAATAGAAAAAATGATTTAATAAAAGAAATTCGTAGTAATAATAATATGTTTAATGCTAAGTTTTATTCTAAGAGTGAGTTTTTAGATATTTATCCTTATGTTTCTTATGATAAGACTATAGATTATTTAATTAGTAAATATAATTTAAATATAGAAGTTGCTAAGATCTATTTAGATAGTATTAAACATTATCCAGTAGAAAAAATAGATAATAATAAAGCTAAGATATTAAGTGATATTAAAGATGATTTAGTAGAAAATAAGTTACTTATTTATAATAAAGACTTATTTAATGTATTAAAAGAATCTAAGATAATAATAGATGGAGTTAAATCTAAGTATTTAGATATATTATTAGATGGTTTTGATGTGTCTTATAATGAGAAAGAATCTAATAAATATAAACCTAGTATATATATGTTAAATGACTTGGAAGAAGAAGTTAGTTTTGTTGGTGAGAGAATAACTTCATTAATTAATAGCGGAATAGATATTAAGAATATTAAAATATTTAATATAGATGATAGTTACAAATTAATGATTAATAAAGTATTTAAATTAATGCATTTACCTATAAATGGGATTGATGATATTAGTTTAGCTCATAGTGAGATAGCAAAAGACTTCATAAATAACTTAGACAATGGAGTTAATAACTCTATTTCTTATATAACTGAGAAATATTCAAAGAATAAAGATATTATTAATAGTATTATTGATATATGTAATAAGTATGTTGGTTTAGAAAACGAAGTACTTTTTATCAAAGAAGATTTAGCTAGCCATAAAGTAAGAACTAAAGAAAATGAAGAAACTATTAAAATTATTAATAGTTTAAGTTCAGTTAAAGATACTGATTATGTATTTTTCTTAAATTTTTCTAATGAAATTCCTAGAATACATAAAGATGAGAATTACTTTAACGATAAAGTTAATAAGTTACTTAATTATGATACTGCTAAGGATTTAAACGAATATGAAAAGATAAGCTTACTTAAAGATATTAGAAATGTTAAGAACTTAACTATAACTTATAAATTAACTAATAATGGTAAGGAATCATATCCATCTAATTTAGTAGAAGAATTGTTAGATGATGGTGAAAAGCCAGTTAAAGGAGAACTTACATATAATGCATCTAACGATTATAACAAGTATGTATTTGGTAAAATGTTAGATATTTATGCTAAGTATAATTACTTAGACAAATACTTACCTACTATGCTTAATACTTATCCAAATAATTACAGAACTTATTCTAACAATTATACTGGTATAGCTCCTTACAAGATTAAGACTAAATTAAAGAATAAGCTTAACTTAAGTTACACTACTATGGATTTATATAATAAGTGTGCATTTGCTTATTATATAAAGTATATTTTAAGATTTTCAGAGAACGGTAGTTTATATAACTCTTATGTTGGTCAAATATTCCATCATATTTTAAAGCAAAGAAGAAAAAGTTCTTTTAATTTTGAGGAAGAATTTAAAGACATCGTGTCGGAATTTACTTTTAGTAATGAAGAGATGTTTCATATAAATTTACTAAAAGAAGATATTAGATATGTATTAGATGTATTAGCAAAACAAGATAAATACTCTTCTCTTGATGTTATTAAGACTGAAGAACCATTTGAAGTCAAAGTAAATGACACCGTAACATTTAAAGGTCAAATAGATAGAATTGATTATAATCCAGATTATAATCTGTTAACTATTAGAGACTACAAGACTGGTAATCCAAGTATTAATACAAGTATTATGCCTTTAGGATTATCGCTTCAACTACCAAGTTACTTATACTTACTAAATAGAAATAATACTTGGAAAGACTATAAAGTTGGAGGTTTCTTTTTACAACCAATTCTTCCTGGTAAGATAAAGTATGATGGTAAGAAAAGTTATGAACAACTAAGGGATGACACTTATAAATTAGTTGGATACTCAACTGAAAGACAGGAAGACTTAGCTTTAATAGATTCTGGATACATGGACTCATCAGTAATACATGGTATGAAGTTAAATAAAAAAGGAGATTTCTACTCTTATACTAAGACATTTAATGAAGATGATATTACTTTACTTGATGAACTTGTTAGTAATTATATTAATAAAGATAGTACTAGTATTCTTAACGCAGAATTTAGTATTAATCCAAAGATTTTAGATAATAAAACTAATATTTCATGTGACTACTGTCCTTTTAAGGATATATGTTTTCATGAAAATAAAGATTTAGTAAATATTGAAAGTGATAAGAATTTCTTAAAGAAAGAAGGTGCAGATAATGGCGAATTGGACAACTGATCAACAACAAGCAATAAATGAAGATGGTAGTAATATTATCGTATCAGCTGGTGCTGGATCGGGTAAAACTGCTGTACTTTCTGCAAGAGTTTTAAGAAAAATAAATGATCCAGACCCTAAAAGACATGCTCATGTAAATGAATTATTAATTCTTACATTCACTAATGCTGCTGCGCAAGAAATGAAAGATAGAATTAGAAAAGAGATTAAGAAAAGTGGTAATGAAGAAGAACTTGCTTTAGTACCTCAATCATATATAACTACATTTGACTCTTTTGCTTTATCAATATTAAGAAAGTATCATTATGTACTTAATCTACCTAAGAATATATCTATAAGTGATGCAAGCGTAATTCACCTAAAAGAGCAAGAAATATTAGATCAAATATTTGATAAGATGTATCAAAATCCAAGTGAAGCATTCACTTCTTTAATCAAGGATTTTACTGTTAGAAACGATAAAGATTTAAAAGAATTAATTATAAACTTATATAGAAGTATAAATATAAGAACTGATAAAGATGAGTATATTAATAACTATATTACTAATAATTTTAATGAAGAAACTTATTCATCTTTAATAGAAGAATATAAGAGTATTGTTAATAACCAAATATTAATGTTTAAAGATGAAATAGAATCTTTATCTAGTTACTTTGAAGATAAGTACTACTCTTCTTTATTAAGTCTTGTTAATAGTTATATATTAGAGGAAGACTTTAATACTAAGATTAGTATTATTAAATCTTCTAGTCTTCCAAGATTAACTAAAGCTGATGATGAAACTAAGATTCAAAGGGATAAATTAAAGGCTATTAATGATGAATTAAAAGCTATGGTATCTTTTGGGTTAATAGAAGATGCTTTAAACGGATATAAGAATACTAAAGTATATTTAGAAGTTATATTCGATATTATTAAAGAATTAAATGATAAAATTACTACATGGAAATTAGATAATTTAATATTTGATTTTACTGATATAGCAAGTCTATCCCTTAAGATATTAAAAGAACATGAAGATATTAGATTAGAGATACGAGATTCATTTAAAGAAATAATGATAGATGAGTATCAAGATACCTCTGATACTCAAGAAGAGTTTATTTCTTTAATTAGTAATAATAATGTTTATATGGTTGGTGATATTAAACAATCTATATATAGATTTAGAAATGCTAACCCTTATATCTTTAAGAATAAATATGATAACTATAGTAAAGGAATTAATGGTAAGAAAATAGATTTAGTTAAAAACTTTAGATCTAGACGAGAAGTATTAGATAACATTAATACTTTATTTAGACCTATCATGGATGATACATATGGTAATGCTAACTATACTAAGGAACATCAAATGGTATTTGGTAATACTACATATGAAGAAGCTGGTTTAAATAACGAAAATCATGATATGGATATCTTAGTATATGAGAAACCTAAAGACTATTTATACACTAATGAAGAAATAGAAATATTTAAAATTGCAAAAGACATAAAAGAAAAGATAAATAATAAATATCCTATATTTGATGGTAAGAAATGTAATCCTGCATCTTATAGTGATTTCTGTATTATTATAGATAAGAATGCTCCAATGGATTTATTTAAAAAGATATTTGAATATGAAGGTATTCCTTTATCAGTTTATAAAGATGAAGAATTAAATGTATCAGATGATATTTATATATTTAAAAATCTTATCACTCTTGTTAATAACTTTAGTAATTATAAATTTGATGATGAAACTAAGTATGCATTTACATCTGTTGCTAGAAGTTACTTATATAGATTAAGTGATGAAGAGATATTTGATATTTTAGAAAACGGTGGAATGCAGCAAACAGATATTTATAAAGATTTAGAAAGCATTTCTAAAAATCTTAACGAATTATCTGCAAAAGAGATTGTTAATAGAATAATCATTAATACTAAGTTTTATCAAAAGTTGATAACTCATGGTAATACAAATGAAAGTTCAGTAAGAATTGAAAAGATTTTAGAAACTGCAATTTCATTTGATAATCTTGGATATAAAGTATCTGAATTAAAAGAATACTTTGATTCAGTCTTAGATGGTAACGAAAAGATCAAGTATGATGCTGGAGTATCAAGTGGAAACGCTGTTAAGATTATGAATATTCATAAATCTAAGGGATTACAGTTTCCTATTTGCTATTTTGCATTACTATCAAGTAAGTTTAATAGAAGAGACGCTATAGGAGATTTAATATACTTCAAAGGTATGCCTATTTATATGCCTTATGTTAATAACTATAAAGTAGATACATTCTTAAAGCTATTAATAAAGGATAGATTAGAACAGGAAGATACTTCTGAAAAGATAAGACTTTGGTATGTAGCACTTACTAGATGCAAAGAAAAGATGATCATTCTACTACCTTATCAAGATAGAGAGTTAGAAAGAAAAGATAGTGAAGGCGTTGTTGTTAACTCAATAAGAAGAAAGTTTATAAAACTATCTGACTTTATTAATTCTATACCTAGTGAAGTTAGTAAGTATGTTAGTAAGATAGATTTAGATTCCATAGGTTTAACTAGAGACTATACTCTAGCTCCTAAGCTTAATAATATTATTAGGGATAATGATATTAAATTTGATATTAAAGATTTGAATATTAAAGAAAAGTATATAGATGATGCAAGTTTTTCTAAGAAGGAACACACTTTAATAGATAAAGAAACAAGAGAAGCTATGGATTTTGGTTTAGAAATGCATAGATTCTTAGAAATGACTAACTTTAAAACTATAAATGTGGATTCTATTAATAATAACTTTAAAAAAGAAGTTATATCTTATTTGTTAAATAGTGTGATATTTAAAGATATAGAGAACTCAGAGATATATAAAGAATATGAATTTATATATAATAAAGATAATACAGAGTATCATGGAATAATTGACCTAATGGTTGAACACGATACATATATTGACATAGTTGATTATAAGACAAGTAATATAGATGACCTTGCTTATGTAGAACAATTAAAAGGATATAAAGAATATATTTCATCAATATCTAATAAAGATATTAATTGTTATCTATTTAGTATAGTTAAAAAAGAATTAAAAAAGCTGGATGTTTAATCCAGTTTTTTTAGTAATCTACACGATCTAGTTTTCTTCCCCATTCTTCAAATGGTTCAATTGTAGAGCCATCTTTTACATTAACTTCTTTTATTACAGTTTTATTAGATCCTTGAATATATTCTGATATTACAGCATCTTTAAATCCATTTGAGGCTGCCACCTCATAATCTTCAGAATAATATATAGTCTTTATTTGAGCCCATATAGCTGCTGATAAACACATAGGGCATGATCTTGCAGTAGTAACTAAGATACAGTTACTTAAAAACTTTTGGCCTAATAACTTAGAAGCTATTCTAATAGCATTTATTTCTGCATGATTTGTTATATCGTTTGTTTCTATAACAGTGTTTCTTGCTACTGCTATTATTCTGTATTTTCCATCTTGTTTATTAATTATAGCAGCTCCAAATGGTCCACCTATTCCATTTTTAACTCCTTCACTTGCATATCTTGATGCCATTCTATAAGAGTCTTTAATAGCAAGTTCTAAATCATTGTACTCTCTACCCTCTATGTTCATATTATCACCGTATTAAGTATAACACAGAAAAACTGAAGTATTTACTTCAGTTTTATTAACTTGCCATTTAAAGTGTTAAATACATATGTAACTTTTGTTAAATCAGTTTCATATAATGATAATGATTTATTATTTGAGTAGTTTTCTATTTCTTTTTTAGTAACTATATTAGATAAGTTATTATTATCTAATAAACCTTCTATTGTAGTTATTTCTACTTCATTATTTGATTCTGTTATTTTAATTATTTCTCTTTTAATCTTAGATGCTTCTTTCTTAATAGTAGATTGTGATAAGTATAGAGATTTACTTGAGATGTATTTTAGTGAAATATCTTTATTATATTTAAATGATTTTGGTGTATAACTAGAGTCAATTATATCTTTATATTTAGATTCTAGATCATCGCTTTCTATAGTAGTTGAATCTTCATCTACTGATATCTTTGAAGTATCTAAATTATTAAATGCTATATATAATTTTAGTTCATCTGTTAGATCTTTTGAATAGAAATCTTCTATGTATGTAGAGTCTTCATTAATAACTATGTTATTAAGTAGATAAGAATATTTTACTTTTAAATCTTCTAGTGTAGGAGTTTTATCTTCTTCCTTAGTAGTATCAGTGTTTATAACTTCTTTTTGTTCTTCTTTTACTACTTCTTCATGTAAGATATACTCTTTTATTACTTTATCTAAGTATTTATCTTGCCATAGTCCAAATA
Organism: uncultured Mycoplasmatota bacterium; assembly: GCA_946630615.1. GTDB lineage: Bacteria > Bacillota_I > Bacilli_A > RF39 > UBA660 > Ventrenecus. The sequence continues at coordinate 1,118 of CAMOYX010000007.1, read as the reverse complement.
TTATTAAACCTATTATAGTTAATAGTATTAGTATTATTAGATCTCTTACTATTATTTTTCTATTCTTTTGTGCAAGTGCTTTTTTATTTAACTCATCTACTCTTAATTTAACTTCTTTTCTAACTTCGTTTTTAATATTTCCAAGTTCTTGTAGAGATGATTTTTGTAATTCTTTTCTAGCATTATCTAGAGATTCAGTTACTTCTTTATTTGCTTTTAGTTGAATTTCTTTCATTACTAAATCTTTGTTTTCAGCAACTTCTTCTTTGAATTTATTAAGTTCTTTTGTAAGTTCCTTTTTAACTGATTCACTTACTTCTTTCTTTTTTAATTCTTTTGCTATTGCTTTAGTATTCTTAATTTCTTTTAAAGATTCTTTTTCATCTACTACTTTTGCTTTTCTTGCCATATATAAACCTCCCTTAATTAGTTGTTATTATAACATATCTTTAAAATAATAGTTTATATATAGATTTATATTTAGTATAATTTAGTTAATAAATAGTGTGTTTAGGATAATATTTATTGCGGGGTGATATTATGGAAAAGACATCTAAGACTAGAACAAAAATAGTTGCAGCATTTTGGCACTTATACAAAAGTAATGGATTAAATGGGATATCAGTTAAAGATATAACTGATAAAGCTTCTTTAAATAGGAGTACTTTTTATGAGTATTTTAAAGATATTAATGATGTATTAAATTATTTAGAAAGAAACCTAATTAAATATATAAATAAACATGTTGTTAATAACACCATGTATACAAAAAGAATAGACTTAACTGATTTAATAGTTAATTTATATATTAAGAAAGGTGATTATTTATCTATATTATTAGGTAGTAATGGAGATCCAAACTTCAGTGTTATGGTAAAGAATGAGTTAAAGCCATTTTTTTATGAAAGATTTAGTATACAAGAAGAAACTATTAAAGCTGATATAGCTTTTGAGTTTATTATTGTGTCCTTACTTAATATTTGTTCATATTGGTATATTAACAGAAAGAAACTAAGTGAAGAAGAATTTAAAAAGGAAGTAAATCTTTTACTTTCAGGTAGTATTTTTAGTATTGAGAAGCTTAAGAACAAGAAGAATTAATATTCTTCTTGTTTTTT
>CAMOYX010000006.1 GCA_946630615.1 uncultured Mycoplasmatota bacterium | reverse complement strand
CCTTTTGGAGTTTCACTTACCTTAGTAATATATACTTTAATAGATGAACCCATGCTAACTTTTTCACCAGGAATCATTTCACTTTTTGGTAAAATACCACGAGCATTTCCTAAATCAACATAATAGTTAAATGCATCTTCCATAGCAAGCATACCCATCATCATCTCGCCTTCCTTATCTTGGAATTCTTCCATGATCATAGATCTTTCTCTTTCTCTCATCTTTTGAGTTAATACTTGTTTAGCAGTAGATGCTGCAACTCTACCAAAATCATGTGGAGTTACTTCTTTTCTTATTTCATCACCAATTTTGATATTTGGATATTCATCTTTAACATCATCATAAAGTATTTGAGCATCAACATTAATTTCAGGTGGAATATGTACTTCGTTTCCTTCTTCATCAATTTCTACTCTACCATCATCAAAATCATCAACAACGATATAGTAACTAAATACTTTAATATCTCCTGTTTCCCTATCAATCTTAACTTCAACATTTGTCTTAGAATTAAAATTCTTTTTATATGCTGCAGCTAAAGCTTGTTCTAAACTTGTTAAAACATAATCTTTAGATATACCTTTTTCTTCAGTAATACTATTTAATGCTTTAATAAACTCTTTAGTATTCATTATTCATTACCTCTTTCCTTACTAATTACATCCATAACATAACTTTCACTAATTGGATCCAACTCATCAATAATTGGATTAATTATATGAGTAGCATTTACTATCTCATCTAAATCAATACCACCGACTTTATCTAGAGTAATAGTAAGAAAATTAACACTACCTTCCTTACCATAAGTTATATCACAAACAATAATATCCTTTTCTTTTAAAGGACCTTCTATAGCACTTCTAATGCTATCCAATGTTTTATTCATAAAAACACCTCCAAATAATAAATAAAAGTGGGAATTACTGCCCACTTAAATCTGTCAAAAGTATTATAGCATATTTTAAAATAATGTAAACTTTTAATTAAAACTGAATAAGACTAGTATTTATCTCACTATAAAGCTCATTAAATTTACCTTTATGTGATTGAATCATTAAAATAATAATACCTATAATAATTAATATAACTGATACTATCTGTGCTACTTTAAAAGTACCAAATAACATTAAACTATCATCTCTAAAGCTTTCTATAACAAGTCTACCTAGAGAATACCAGATTAAATAGAAACTAGATAAAGTACCTACATGTAAGTACTTTCTATGTTTCATAATAACCATTACTAAAAAACCTATAAGACACCATAATGATTCAAAGTAAAACATTGGTACTCTATAAGCATATACACCATCTTTTAATATATACATTCTATCTATTACAAAACTTGGAATTATCTTCATACCTTCTAATACACTTCTACTATCTACTGCAGATCCATAAGCTTCTTGATTAAAGAAGTTACCCCAACGTCCAATAGCTTGTGCAAGTATTAAAGCTAGTACTACATAATCAAGTATCTTTATAAAAGGCAATTTATATTTTTTAGTAAATATTAACATAGTTAATCCACCAAATATAATACCTCCATGTATAGCAAGTCCACCTTTCCATACCATAAATATGTCTAAAGGATTTTTTAAATATATATCTAATCTAAATAATACATACCAAAGTCTTGCACCAATAATGCCCATTATAAATACCCAAAACATCATATTAAATATTAAATCTTTTGAATAGTTATGACGTTTTGCTTCACTTACAATAATAAAATAAGATATTACAAAAGCTAGTAATATTAATAAAGAATAAAACTTTATATGAATTCCAAATATATCTATTCCATCAATCATAAATACACCTAACTTTCTAATAAAATTATAACATAAATAAATATCAAGCACATGTCATAGGTATTTTGTAATAATTCCATATCTTCTTCTTTAAATTACTAGCATTAGTACAATCAATTAGAATTGATAAATTTTCATTATGATTATCTAAGAAATATTCACTATAAGTAATATTTAAAGTATTAAAGCTTGATATATCTAAATAAGTTAATGACTCACAAGAAGAAAACATAGATTCTATAGTAGTAACACTAGTAGTATCAAAACTAGATACATTTATGCTTTCTAAAGCTTTACAATTTGAAAACATTGCATACATACGAGTAACTTTACTTGTATTAAAACTTGATAAATCAAGATTAATTAATGATATACAATTAGAAAACATTTCATCCATAGTAGTAACAGAACTTGTATTAAAATTTGATACATTTAAGCTAGTTAATTTTTCACAATAAGAAAACATATGATACATACTTTTAACTACACTTGTATTAAAACTAGTTATATTTAAACTTTCTAATAATTCACAATTTTGAAACATACTACTCATTTCGCTAACACTACTTGTATTAAAACTTGATAAATCTAAAGTCTTTAATTCCTCTAATCCATAAAACATCATTCTCATATTATTAACTTTAACTGTATTAAAATTAGATAAATCTAAATTTAATAAAGATTTACAGCAATAAAACATATAACTCATATCTTTAACAACACTTGTATTAAAATTACTTATATTAATATTTTTTAAGCTTTCACAATTTCCGAATAGCTGACTCATAGTTGTAACTTTACTAGTATTAAAACTTGATATGTTTAAATTTTCTAAATTAGTACAGTTTGCAAACATACCCTGCATATTTGAAACCATGCTTGTATTAAAATTTGATAAATCAAGACTAGTAATTAAACTACAACCATAAAACATTTTTGACATTGTAGTTACCTTACTCGTATTAAAATGTGCTACATTAATAGAGCTTAATGAAGAGCAATTTGTAAACATATCATTCATATGATAAACCTTTGAAGTATCAAAAGATGAAATATTAAGATTAGTAAGACTTACACATTCTTTAAACATAGTACTCATATAACTAACGTTAGAAGTTATAAAGTTACTTAAATCTAAAGAGGTAATCTTTTTACAATTATTAAACATACCAGACATATCTTTAACACTTCTAGTATCAAAATTTGTAACATCAATAGAACTTAAATTCTCACAATAAGAAAACATACTACCTAAATTTTTAGAATTTTTAGTATCAAAATTTGTAACATCTAAACTTGTTAATAACTTACACTTTCTAAACATTGCACTCATGTTTGTAACGTTATATGTTTCAAAACTAGATACATCTAAACTTGTTAAAGAGCTACATCCATCAAAAAGTCCCTGCATAGTTGTAACATTTCTTGTATTAAAACCACTTATATTTAATTTTTCTAAGTTGGATAAATATCCAAATAAATATTGCATATTACTAACAAGATTAGTATAAACATGAGATAAATCTACATCTACTAAAGCACTATAATAATCTGTTTCTTCTTCAACATCATATGTACCTAACATATCATTTTGCATAAATATTGGTTTATCACTCCAATAATATAAAGTAGTATTATCTACCCAAGCATATGCTTTATTAACTGAAGTTGAAGAAGATATATCTATAGCATTATTTATAATACTAGTAGGAGGGTTACTATCATAATATTTTAATGAAGTAATAATAGTTTTATCAGGAATAGATAAAGTTCCAAAAGCACTTTCTTCTAAAATAGCTATATCATTTCTATTAACATATTTAGCTTTTAATAAGATATTACTTGTACTGTTTAAAATACTATTACTATTAATAATATTATCTTCATTATCTAAATACCAATCTATAAATATATAACCATCTTTATCTGGAGTTGGAAGTATACCATATTTATCACCAACTGATAGTATTTTATCTGTAGTTTCTAAATTGCCTCCATTAGAATCAAACATTACTCTAACTTTATTATTAGGTAATTTAGAAACCAAACCATTTAAAGAAACAATATGAGTTAAATTTTCATAACTAGAAATAGTACTAAATGTACCAATAATAATTAAAAAAATAAAAATAATAATTAATAATAATTTAATTGTATAGTTTTTAAGTATATTAATTCTAGTATTCATTTCTTTACACCCTATGAAACATAATATAAAATTAATACATAAAATACAATGAATTTATTTTTTTATTTACACAAAAATAAGTTAGAATAAATTCTAACTTACTACACACACGAAATAGAAATACCTGAATAATTATTAGATAAATTAGTACAGTAATTAGTATTTATAATACTTTCATAATTAGAAATAGAACTATATAATCCAATAATTAGAACACAATTCAAGAAATTATTGATGATAATGTTTGGGATAATAGCAATTATCGTCCAAGTTTTGCATTAAAATATAAAACCCTAGTTGATTATAAAAATAACTAGGATTTAAATAATACTTTTTAGTGTCTACTTTAAATTGACAACTTCATTAATAAACACTTCCTATTTATTATGTTTGTTACAAATATTTCTTTAGCCATTGGCCTGTATAAGAATTAGGAACCTTAGCTACTTCCTCTGGAGTACCAGTTGCAACTATAGTTCCACCTGCATCTCCTCCATCAGGTCCAAGGTCAATTATATAATCAGCTGTTTTAATAACATCCATGTTATGTTCTATAACAAGTACAGTGTCTCCATTATCAACTATACCTTCTAATATATTTAATAACTTCTTAATATCTTCTGCATGTAATCCTGTAGTAGGTTCATCTAAGATAAATATAGATTTACCAGTAGGTTTCTTTTGTAGTTCTTTAGCAAGTTTTACTCTTCCAGCTTCTCCACCAGATAATGTAGTAGCAGATTGACCTAAAGTAATATAACCTAAACCTACGTTATTTAATACTTCTAACTTTCTTTTAACTCTTGGTACGTTTTCAAAAAATTGTAAAGCTTCTTCTACTCTCATATCAAGTACCTCAGAAATATTCTTACCCTTATATGTAACATCTAAAGTTTCTTTGTTATAACGTTTACCCTTACATACTTCACAAGGTACATATACATCTGGTAAGAAGTGCATCTCTATTTTCTTAACGCCATCACCGTAACATGCTTCACATCTACCACCTTTAACATTAAATGAGAATCTTCCTTTTTCATATCCTCTCATCTTAGCTTCTTTAGTAGTAGCATAAAGATCTCTTATATCATCAAATACACCTACATAAGTAGATGGATTACTTCTTGGAGTTCTACCTATTGGATCTTGATCAATTAATACAACTTTATCTATATTATCTAATCCTTCAATATCCTTACATTTACCAGGTATTACCTTAGCTCCATTTACTTCTTTTAATAATGTCTTAGCAAGTATTTCATTTACAAGTGATGATTTACCTGAACCAGAAACACCAGTTACACATACAAATTTACCTAAAGGTAACTTAACATTAAGATTCTTTAAATTATTTTCTTTAGCACCTTTAATATATAAATATTCTCCATTACCTTTTCTTCTTTTCTTAGGTATAGGAATACTTTCTTTATGAGATAAGTATCTTCCTGTTAAAGATTTATCATTTTTAATTAATTCTTCTGGAGAACCAGATGCAACTATATATCCACCTTCAACACCAGCTTTAGGACCAACTTCGACTATATAGTCAGCTTCCTTCATCGTGTCTTCATCATGTTCTACTACTATTAAGGTATTACCAAGGTCTCTCATCTCTTTTAAAGAGTTAATAAGTTTCTCGTTATCTTTTTGATGTAATCCAATACTTGGTTCATCAAGTACATAAAGTACTCCAGATAACTTTGAACCTATCTGAGTAGCAAGTCTAATTCTTTGAGATTCTCCACCAGATAAAGTACCAGCTTTTCTATTTAAATTTAAATAATCTAAACCTACATTAACTAAGAAAGTTAATCTATTATCTATTTCTTTTAATAGTAAAGATGCTATACTTTCTTTTTCTTTAGATAACTTTAAATTTCTTAAGAAATCTCTTAAGTCTTTAATAGACATACTTGTTAAATCATAAATATTCTTCTTATTAATATAAATAGATAACACAGCATCTATTAATCTCTTACCATGACATACTTCACAGTCTTGTTCTACCATTAAAGTTTCTAACCATTCTCTAATCCATTCTGATGTAGTTTCAGCATGTCTTCTTTCTAAGTAAGGTATAATACCTTCAAATGGTCTATCGTTAAGTAACTTAGAACCAGTTCTTGCATAATGAGTAAATACTAAATTATCATTACCTGTTCCATATAAAATAATATCTAATTGTTCTTTAGGTAACTTCTTAATTGGAGTATTTTTATCTATATTATATTTGTTACATAAAGCTTCCATTACTTGATAATTAGAATTATTATCTAAATTAAATCCTTTAAAAGCATCATCGTTAATACATAAGTTCTTATCAGGCATTACTAGATCTTCACTTATTTTAAGTTTAGACCCTAATCCCTTACACTCTGGACAAGCACCATAAGGACTATTAAAAGAAAACATTCTAGGTTCTAACTCAGGTATAGAAAAATCACATAAAGGACAAGCAAATGATTCACTCATTAATAACTCTTTCTTTTCATCTAAGTTATTAATTACTACTTTACCATTACTTTGTTTACAAGCTTGCTCTATAGCTTCAAATATTCTACTTCTTTCATCAACTGATACTTTAACTCGATCTATTACAACATCTATATTATGTTTCTTATTCTTCTCTAAATTAATCTCATCTTCATCTAATCTATAAGTACTACCATCAATTCTTACTCTTACATAACCTTCTTTAATAAGCTTTTGTAGTAAATCTTTATGAGTACCTTTCTCACCATGTACTACTGGAGACATTATTTCAACTTTATTATCAACCATCTCTAATACTTTAATAGTCATTTCATCAATACTTTGACTAGTAATAGGAATATTATGATTAATACAGTAAGGAGTACCAATTCTAGCAAATAAAAGTCTTAAAAAATCATATATTTCAGTAACTGTACCAACAGTACTTCTTGGGTTATTATTAGTAGTCTTTTGATCTATTGAAATACTTGGTGATAATCCTTCAATAGAATCTACATCAGGCTTATTAACACCACCAATAAAAGTTCTTGCGTAACTAGATAAACTTTCTACATATCTTCTTTGACCTTCAGCAAATATAGTATCAAAAGCAAGTGATGATTTACCAGATCCAGAAACACCAGTAAATACAGTTAACTTATTCTTAGGTATTTCTATATCTACATTCTTTAAATTATTTTCTCTTGCGCCTTTTACAATAATCTTATCGTTACTCATAATACGCCTCCTTTTGTATTAGTTAGTATAACACAAAATAAAAAAGTAATCTTTGAAAGATTACTTTTCTACTTCATGTTCATATTCTAATAATTTTAAGAACATCTTTACATATTTAGAATCAAGTCCATAACTCTTTTCTTTTCTAATTAAGATTCTCTTCTTAGATATAGGTAATTCTTTATCAAACATTATCGAAGATAATCTTTCTTTTAAGTTAGTCTTAATAGCTAAATCTTCAATAATAGATTCTATATCTTCATTAATTAACCTTGCAGCATCAATCTCAATATCCTTACCCTTACAATTAACTGTTAATTGACAAGTAGTTGGTACTTCCTTTACTGCTACTACAAAATCATTATCATCTTCAAAAGAAACAGAATCAACTTGTTCTTTATCAACATATACTATTACATCATCAGCTTTTCTAGTATTTCTAAATCTAATAGTGTAATCTCTCTTATCAGGAATTATATTAGATCTACCTTCTACAGGTCTAATAATAACAGTAAAGTTATTAGATAAATAATTATAATCTATTGAAGTTACTAAATAATTACCATTTTGATATAGATCAGATACTCCATCATCTTCATATAAATTATATGTATTAGATTTACCTGGAAATATATGAATCTCAAGTGAATCAGGACTACTAGTATCATTTATATTATTTCTAAAATTAGCTAAAGGAATTATAGAGCCTTGTCTTGCAAACACTGGATAATCTTCATCTTTATAGAAAGCTACATATCTTCTATCTCCTAAGAATTTCTTACCAGTTTTAAAATCATACCAGACTCCCTTAGGAATATATAATCTATGTAATGTTCTATCCATTAATACATCCTTAGAGGTAGTAATTGGAGCTACTAATAACTCAGAACCAAATAAATATTCATTCTTATACTTAGGTTCATCTACAATTCCTGGTTCATCATAAAATATTGGTCTTATTAAAGGTAGTCCTACTTTATGATAAATATATGACTCAGTATATAAATAAGGAATTAATCTATGTCTTAATCTAGTATATTCTCTTACTATAGATAAAGTCTTAACTCCCCATCTCCATGGTTCTCTCTTATAGTATTTACCACCTTTAGATGCAAATCTAAATATTGGACTAAAAGTTGCAAGTTCTACATATCTTGTGTATAACTCAGCATCTTCCACTCCATTTTCAAATCCACCTACATCATGACTCCAAAAAGAAAGTCCTTTATTTGCAGCATAACTATTAAAATATGGAATAGATGCAAGTGTCTCCCAAGATACTTTAGTATGACCTGAATATAGTATTTGATCTTTATGAGATGCAATTAAGTGGTTAGGTGCCATTACAAAGCCTCTAACACTTCCATTAGATTTATATATATCTTTATGGTATTTAGTTAAAGCACTTAAAGTATTATTATCATTTGGATAATAATCCAAAAAGAAGAAATCCACTCCCTTTTCTCTTAAAGGTTTAATTAAATGTGAGAAATATAAAGACACTATATTCTTATCATATATATTAAAAGGAATAACGCTCTTATTTGTTAAAGATAACTTACTAGCTATTTCATTATACTTATCTTCAAATGGATAAATACCTTCACTAGGATTTATATCTAATCCTAAATGTATACTTCTTTCATGTAAGTAACGAGCAAAATAAGCTGGATCAGAAAACAAATTTCTATTAAATGTATAACCAGTTTTATATAAAGTTAAATCTTTAGCATCCTTTAAATGCCAAAACTCACTAAGTAATAATATAGATAAAGGTAACTCCTCTTTATTAAACTTATACACTAAATCATTTATATCATCAAAATTATATATTTCTTCTTTATTCCACCATACACCAAGAGCATATCTTGGTATCATTAAAGGACTTCCTGTTAACATAAAATAATCTTGTAAACATTTACCAAAATCATTGTTATATAAGAATATATATAAATCAGTTCTATTAACTGAAGGAGGTACTAAGAATCCTTCAGGATCTACTATTAAACTCTTAGAATCATCTAAAGTAACATAACCATCTCTTGAATATAAACCTTTAGCAAATAAAGCTTTATCTTCCTTAAAACCTAAACCAGAAGTATAAAAGTTTCTTGCTTCTACTTTCTTAGGAGTCCAAAAAGAATCTGAATTCTTTAATTGAATCTCAATATTAACTCCTTCAAAAGGTTTTTCCTTTTGATAATTTAACATAAAATATTTAGTTTCTATTTGTAAGAACTTGTCATCTTCTTTTAAAGTAAATAAAGACTTAGGAAAAACTCTATTACTAACTTGATTAGTTAAATCATCAAAGAATATACTACTAGTGTTATATTCTAATCTCACAAGTCTTTCTGTTAATACAGTAATACGATAGTTAAATCCTTTTATAATACATTCAGGATTAGCATAAGCTTTTTTATTATCTTGCTTAAACTCTTTTGGAAATATAGTATTATCCACACGTATCACCTAAACCCTTTCTATATTAAAGTATATCATTTATTTTAAAACTTATAAACTATTTGTTATAATACCTTAAGCGAGGTGTACTATGTTTAAATATACTTTAGATAATAAAAGATATCATACTCTAAATTATCACTTTAAAACTAAATATAATAAAAAAGTATTTAAAGTATCTCTAAATGCAGGATTCTCTTGTCCTAACTATAAAACTGGAGGATGTACATTCTGCTTAGGCTCATCTGGAGCATTTGGAGGAGACCCAAAAGATACTTTAATTAAACAATTTGACACCATAAAAAAAGTGATGGAAAGAAAATGGCCAAATGCTGGATACATTGCTTACTTCCAAGCAGCAACAAATACATATGCACCACTTAACGTATTAAAAGAAAAATATGAAACAGTACTTAATATTCCAAATGTCATAGGCTTATCTATTGGTACAAGACCAGATGCTATAGAAAGTGATGTATACGACTACTTAGAAGAGTTATCTAAAAAAACAAATCTAACTATAGAACTAGGTCTTCAAACAATTCACGATAAAACATTAAAACTAATTAACCGAGGACACTCTCTAAAATGCTTTGAAGATTCTCTTAAAGAACTTAAGAAAAGAGGTATCGAAGTAGTTGTACACATTATAAATGGACTTCCAGGAGAAACTAAAGAAGATATGATTAATACTGTAAAATATTTAAATACTCTAGGAATAGATGGTATAAAAATACATATGTTAAGTATTTTAAAAGGTACTAAAATGGGTAATGATTATTTAAATAAACCATTTAAAACATTAACTAGAGATGAATATATAGATATAGTTACTGAACAATTATCATACCTAGATCCTAAAATAGTTATTCATAGAATTACAGGTGATCCAGATCCTAAAGACTTAATTGAACCATCATGGATAACAAATAAAATAACTATTATCAATGATATAGATAAATTAATGGTAAAAAAAGATTACTATCAAGGTTGTAACCTAAAGTAATCTTTTTTTATTTATTAATTTAGTTAAAGGACTAAATATATATAAAACACTTGTAATAATAGTTAAATAGAATCCTATCTTAAAATTACCTACCAGATTATTACTATTTAAAGAATTAATAAATGTAACAAAGTTACTACTTATAATAACTACACTTATTAAATAAGTAACTATTCCTACATAATATATACCTTCTATTTTTACTAATACTCCTATTATTCCAACTAATAATCCTAATAATAAGAAAAAGAAATAATTTAATTCATGCGTATAAATGCTTGTATTATTAAATGTATAAAACTCTAAATTAGTAGCTATAAGTAATAATATAAAAGCTATAATTAATATAAATAATTTTAAATACTTAAGCATATAATCACCAATATAATTATACTAAAAAAGAAGGTTATTTAATAATATAACCTTCTTTTTCTAATTCTTCTGCTTGAAATTTAAAATTCTTACTCTTATTTACAATTTTAACTATCTTATTAGATTCTCTATCTAACATTGCTTTCTTAAATACTTCTTTTTTATCAGCATCATCACTTATTAAATAAGCAATCTTTTCCTTATTTGAAGGAACCTTAAATCCTCTTTCAGAAAGTATTAAAGTTAATCTTTCAAATCCTACTGAAAACCCTACTGCAGGAGTTGGAGCATTAATAAACTTTTCAACAAGTTTATCATATCTTCCTCCTCCACCAATTGAGAATCCTACATCTTCTACACCTATTTCAAAAATAGGTCCAGTGTAATATCCCATACCTCTAACAAGTGTTGGATCAAATACTATATTACTATTAGTTAATTCTTTTGAAGTATCCATTATTTCTTTTAAATTAGAAATAATAGATTCATCTAAATTAAAAGTATTACTAAATGATTCTAATGTTACGTTACCATTAAAAGCATCTAAGAACTTATTAATACTATTACTATCTAGTTCTAAGTTAAGTAACTCTTCTTTTACTCCATCAATTCCAATCTTATCTAACTTATCTAATTCAATTAAGATTTGTTCTCTTTTTTCAACTGGGAAATTAATAGAATTCATAATACCTTCAAGTATTCTTCTATCATTAATTCTAATAGTAAATCCCTTAAAGTCTAATTTCTTTAAGAAAGTAATAACAGCACTAATTAATTCTATTTCAGCAATATTACTCTTTTCACCTAATATATCTAAATCACATTGCATGAATTCTCTAAAACGTCCCTTTTGATTTTTTTCAGCTCTCCATACATTTCCTATTTGTAAAGCTCTAAAAGGTTTAGGTAAGAGATTCATATTATTAGCGTAAAATCTTGTTAAAGGAACTGTTAAATCATATCTTAAACCAGAATCTACTAAATCATCTGGATCACTAATATTATTAATATCTAGTTTCTCTCCTCTTTTTAATACTTTAAATATTAACTTTTCGTTATCTCCACCATTTCTTCCAGTAAGATTTTCTATATGTTCTAAACTTGGAGTACTAACTAGAGTAAAGCCAAAACTCTTATATGTATCTTTTAATAAATTTAATACATATTCTCTAAGTTCCATATCACTAGGTAATAAATCTCTCATTCCTTTAGTTGGTGTTTTAATAAATGTCATAAAAATCCCTTCCTTTTTCTTTCTTATTGTAAATTATATCTAAAAAAAAAGAAAGTGTAACAGCTACACTTCCTAACTAATTATAAATATAGCAACTCCTGCAACTATTAATAATAATAGAACAATAATTACACTTAATAAGACTATACTTAATTTACCATCATTATTTAATTTAGTTTCTGTCTCTTCTTCACTACTAACTTTCTTAGTTTTAGCTTTAATTATAGTTTCATCATTATCTTTAACTACTAAATAATTATTTGTTTCAGATACTAAACCTGGAGTATCAGAAGAAAAATCTTTCTTAGGAGCTGATACAGATACCATTCCTGCTTCTCCTAAATTCTTTTGCATTAAAGCAGTAATAGTATTTTGTAATTCATTACTCTTACTTTCTAATACATATCTTTGTAGATGATCATCTAATTCTCTTACTACATTAATAATATTTGGATTACTATCTAAATATTTATTTAATAATCCTTTAACATCATTATTATCTAATTTAGCTTTATATTTTTGAGTAACAATATAACTATATCTATTAATAGCATTAATATATTTACTCTTAATTGGTTTCTTATCTAGTTCTTTCATACTAACTTTTTGAACTAATTGGAAGTCATTAACAGTTGCTACTTGTTCATCAGTTATACCAAGTCTATGGATAGTTTCAATATCAGCCATATCTTTTTCTCTAGCTAATTTAATTTTAGATTTTAAAGTAACTAATAGATTAACTGCATCATATGTTTTACCATTTTTAAGTTTATATGTAGTTACATAGTTAGTTACATTTGGTACTTCTAATGTTTTAATTTGGCATTCTTTTTGTAAAGGATAGAATGTATATTGAGTTACTTTACCTCTTAAATATGTAAAAGGAAATATTCCAACAGGTATACCATCAACATTCATTACAAAACCATAGTCATTACCATCTAGGGCATATGTAAGCGAATCCCATTCACTATTATATTCATCTTTTCTTAAGAAATAATCTCTTATTTCAGCCATATCTTTCATATCTACTACAAAATCTAAATCAGAATGTAATCTGTTAGATGATTCTTGTAATAACATATAAGGTGTCATACCACCTGCTAAATACATCTTAAAATTATATCCAAAGATTTCATTCTTAATTCTTTCATAAACAGTATATATCTTATTATATTTGTGTAATTCTTTACCACTTCTAAAGCTCTTAGATAAACCTTCTTTATACTTAGACACTAAAGATGCAAATTCTTTTTTTATCTCTTCAATAACAGTATTTCTATCAACACTACTATTTAAATATTTATTAATTAATTCAGCTTGTTTATCTTCTTTAATAAATGAAGGATATTTATTATTTAATTCTTTAGAAAGATTTAATATATATCCTTTTACAATGGTTCTATCATTATCGTTCATCATTATATCTCAACCATCCTATCCACTATTAAGTACATTCTAACACATATTTAGTGCAAAAAAAAGAAGTTAAGTTTACTTAACTTCAATAAATTTTTTATTACTTTTTTCTTCTTCTTTTGGTACTACTACTTTTAAAGTACCATCTTTAAATGTAGCTTCAATATTATTATCATTTATATTACCTAAATAGAAGCTTCTTTGGATTTTTCCATAGCTTCTTTCTTGTTTAATATAATGTCTTCCTTCTTCTTTATTTTGATTTTCTCTTGTTGCAGTTACGACTATATTTCCTTTAATAGCCTCGATTTTAATATCTTCTTTTCTATATCCAGGAATATCCATTTCTATGTAATAAGCACCCTTCTTCTCATAGATGTCGCATTTCATAGCATTTTCTTCTTGAATATCAAAGCCATCGAAGAAATCATCTAAATAATTATTATAATAATTTCTAGGTATTAATTTCATTTAATATCATTCCTTTCTTAATTTATATTTTACTCAATAATTAGCACTTGTAAAGGGTAAGTGCTAATTATTTTTAAATAAATTAAAAAGGTTTACATTTTTGTAAACCTATCTAGATAATCTTTGCTTTTTAAAAGCATCATATATTTCATCTTCAGTTAATTGATTATAATTATATAAATCAGTAGTATCATCTCTATATAGTTTAGATACTTTAAGATTTTTAGTATCAAATTCTTGATCTTCTTTATTTACAGGAATTAATAAATATGTCTGTTTAAAACCAGTTCCAATAGATAAATTACCTTCTTCATTGGCATATTGTTTAAGTATTACATTCTTTTGTTCATCAGTTAATTCAGTTTGAGGAAGAAGTACTTCAACTTGTCTATCATTCTCTCCAAGTAGTAAATCTCCTTGTCTAGTAAAATATACAACAGGATCAATGCCTTTTAAAGATTCTTTACTTGCCATTTCTCCATATTCAAAATTAGCTTCTAAACTTACGGCTTCGTATTCCTTTGTATTTACATTACCATTCTTATCGATAACGGAAATCTTACAATTATTTTTTTCCATCTTATCACCCTCCTAGATAAATTATATCATAGTTTATTTTTTTATATAGGGTTAGAAATATTAATTTATCCCTATATAATTAAATTATAGCATAAAAAAAGAATTCAATTAGAATTCCTTTTTATATTCTTTACAAGTAGTATCTAATTCTTTTAATAATTCATCTACTTTTTCTTTAGAGATCATTCTTGCACCTGATGCAAACTTATGACCTCCACCATTATAATGAGAAGCTACTTCATTTATAATAGGTCCATTACTTCTAATATTTACTTTATAATAATTATTCTTTTTATCAAAAGTAACAAAAGCCCACACATATACACCTATAATATAATTAAAGTCATTAATCATATTAGAAGGTGTAGCTGTATCTACTTTATATTGATTAAGTATTTCATCAGTTATATAAATATAAGCTAAACCATTATCAGTAACAGTTAAGTTAGAAGAAATATAACCTTTAAATCTTATCTCCTCTATACTTCTTTCATATAACTTCTTATAAAGACTAGTAAAATCTATACCAGTTTTTTTAATTAAATCACTTACTAAATCAAAAGTCTTAGTAGATGTAGTAGAAATTAAGAATCTATCTGAATCAGAAGCAATACCTAAGAATAAGTTTTCAGCTGCTCTTTTAGGTATTTCAAATGGGCTATTTAAGAATATATCTAATAATATTTCAGATGCAGAAGAGGCTGATGTATCAACTACATCTAAACCTCCAAAGTCATCTTCATATGGATGATGATCTATTTTAATAGAATCAACATATTTTAAATCTTCTACACCATCTATTCTACATAAATTAGGTACATCAGTTGTTATAAGTAAGGCATTCTTAATTTCCTTATTATTAATCTTATCAAGTTTACCAAACTTCTTAAATCTTGCAACAGTTGCACCTACTACATATACTTTCTTATTTGGATATTTATTTAAAATAATATCTTTTAAAGCTAATGTAGAACAAATAGCATCAGGGTCTGGTCCTATATGTCTTGCAATAACAATTGTGTCATACTTCTTGATCTTTCTAAAAATTGTCCTTTTTAATTCTTTTTGCATTACATTCCCCAATCTATTTTATTAGATAATATAACTATAAGTATCTCTTGCTATCATAACTTCTTCATCAGTTGGGATTACATAAACTGGGATAGTAGAATCCTTAGTTGTAATCTTACCTTCTTGAACATCTTTAAAACCAGCAATGCTGTTATTAACTTCCTTATCTAATTTAACTCCTAAGAAATCTAAACTAGATACAATTTCTTCTCTATCTTCACAAGAGTTTTCTCCAACACCTGCAGTTAGAACTATTGCATCTACTCCTTTCATTTCAAAGTAGTATTTAGCTATATAATCTACAATTCTATTTCTAAACATTTTTTGAGCTACAATACAATCTTTATTCTCGTCTTGTACTCCTTTTCTAACATCTCTCATATCTGAGAATCCTGTTAAACCAAGCATACCGCTCTTCTTATTAATAATAGTATTAATATCACTTGTAGAAAGTCCTCTTCTTTCCATAATATATGGAATAATAGATACATCCATATCTCCAGTTCTAGTTCCCATTATTAAACCAGCATTTGGAGTAAATCCCATAGATGTATTAATACATTTACCATTGTTAACAGCTGTAATAGATGCACCTGAACCAATATGGCAAATGATTAATCTCTTATCTTCTCCAAGTAAATCATGCATTCTTTCAGTAATATATTTGTGTGATGTACCATGAGCACCATATTTTCTTACATGATCTTCCTTATACCATTCCATTGGTACAGCATATAAGAAATTTTCTTCACTCATAGTTTGATGGAAAGCTGTATCAAACACTACAACATGTGTAGCACCTGGTATTACTTCCTTTGCAGCCTTAATACCTGCACAAGCTGCAGGATTATGTAATGGTGCTAAATCAGATAAAGATTCGATATCTTTAACTACTTCATCAGTAGCTATAACACTCTTATCATAGTGATCTGCACCTTGTACAATTCTATGTCCTACACCTTTGATTTCATCAAAAGATTCAATTACATGTAATTCTTTTAATTCATTCATTAAAATTTCAAAAGCTTTTGTATGTGTTTCAACTGGTAAAGTCTTTTGAATTTTTTCACCATTAATTTTAATAGTATAAAGACTTCCTTCGATTCCTATCCTTTCGAAGTTACCACTAACTAACACCTTTTCACTAGGCATTTCGTATGCCTTAAACTTTAAACTGCTCGAACCAGCATTTACTGCTAAAATTTTCATATTAATCTTACCTCACTCCAATTACTATTTTAATTCATTATTATTTAATTTGCTATATTAAAAAGGCATTTTCATATTACCGTTACTAAACATTTTCATCATTTTTTTCATTTGTTCAAATTGTTCTAATAAACGGTTAACCTCTTCAACGCTTCTACCACTACCAGATGCAATTCGCTTCTTTCTAGAAGCTTTTAATACTTCTGGGTGTTTTCTTTCATATGGAGTCATTGATTGTATTATAGCTTCTACATGAGCCATTTGTTTTGGATCCACTTCTACTTTATCAAGTCCCATCTTTCTTGCTTGTGGTAACATCTTGATAATGTTTTCTAAAGGTCCTAATTTCTTTATTTGTTTAATATTTTTTAAGAAATCTTCAAAGTCATACTTACCTTGTTTCATCTTAATAGCTTCATTTTTAGCTTCATCTTCTGAGATTATATCTTCTACTTTTTCAGCAATTCCCATGATGTCTCCCATGTCTAAGATTCTCTCAGCCATACGTGTTGGATAAAACTTAGATAAACCATCAAGTTTTTCAGAGTCACCAACAAACTTAATAGGTACATTAGTTAATTGTCTAATAGATAGAGCAACACCACCTTTAGTGTTACCATCTAACTTAGTAACAATACAACCAGTTAGATTTAATGCTTCGTTAAAACCATTAATAACATTAATAGCGTCTTGTCCCATCATAGCATCAATTACTAAAATAACTTCTTGAGGTTTATAAGTACTTTCAATACTCTTTAACTCATCCATTAACTTTTCATCTATTTGTAATCTACCTGCAGTATCTATTATTACATAGTCATTATTATTCTCTTTAGCATAATCTAAAGCATGCGAAATAATATCAACTGGACTATTCTTACCTTCTTCATATACAGGTATTTGTAATTGTTTACCTAATTCCTTTAATTGATCAATTGCTGCAGGTCTATAAATATCACATGCAACAAGTAAAGGCTTCTTAGTTTCTTTCTTACGTAAATAGTTAGCTAATTTACCTGCAGATGTAGTTTTACCTGAACCTTGTAAACCTACAAGCATTAAAAGAGCAGGATTACCCTTAGTGTTTAGAGGAGCTTCATCTCCACCAAGTAAACTAATTAATTCATCTTTTACTAATTTAATAAACAATTCATCAGGTCTAATGTTTTTTTGAACTTCCATACCTAATGCTTTTTCTTTAACACTATCAGTAAATGATTTAACTACTTGATAGTTAACATCTGCTTCAAGTAATGCAAGTCTTATTTCTCTAATAGCATCATTTATATTCTCTTCAGTAATTCTACCCATACCAGAGATATTCTTAATAGCATTAGATAATCTATCACCTAAGTATTCAAACATTTTCATCACTCATTTCTAAATGCTCTTTTATTATAACATTTATAAGTATAAATAAAAGAAAAATACTATCTCAAAAAGAGATAGTATTTTTTAAATACATGTTATAGATATATCTGAATAATTGGATGAAATAAAATCCTTTAAATTCGACGAATTAATACAATTTAAAGACACTTGATTTATTTCACTATAATTAAAAATTCCTGTCATTTTTGTTACATTGCTTGTATCAAAGTTTGATAAATCTATAGAAGTAAATTTAACTCTATAAAACATCCAACTAATATCATCAAGGTTGTTTGTATTAAAATTTGATATATCTAAATTAGCTAGCGATGTACAAGCATTAAACATACTATTCATATTCGTTACATTACTTGTATCAAAATTTGATAAATCAATTGTAGCTAATTTTGCATAGCTGAACATATAACTCATATTGGTTACATTACTTGTATTAATATTAGATATATTTATAGATGATAATTCATAGTCATAGAACATATATGACATATCATTAACGTTTTTTGTATCAAAGTTAGAAAAATCTAATTCACTTTTAACTGATCGGAACATTCCACTCATATTTGTAACATTGCTAGTATTAAAGTTTGTAATAATTAAATCACATTTCACTTCTTGAAACATAGCACTCATATTAGTTACGTTACTTGTATTAAAGTTTTGTAGGTTTAGAGACACAAGATTAGAACATTGTTTAAACAATGCTGACATATCTGTAACTTTTTTAGTGTCAAAATTTGTAATATTTAACTCTTGAAGATTTTTGCATCCTGAAAACATATAGCTTATATTAGTCACATTTGATGTGTTAAAATTTGATAAATCAAGATTCGAGATTTTTTCACATCTGTAGAACATATAAGCCATATTTGAAACTTTTGACGTATCAAAACTACTTACTGATAATGATGTTAAATTTTGGCAATGTTTAAACATTGAAATTAATTTTTCAACTTTGCTAGTATTAAAATTTGAAATATCTAATGTTGTTAGATTATAAAGTCCACTAAACATGTATGACATATCTGTTACATTTGATGTGTCAAAGTTTGATACATTTAACGTTTCAATTTTACTTGTACCATCGCCAACTGTATTATCTGCACGGTAATGATAAAACATATACGACATATCAGTTACATTAGATGTATCAAAGTTTAATAGATCTAGTGATTGTAGTTTTATTGTGCCTGAGAACATATAGGCCATGTTTGTTACATTGCTTGTATCTAGGTGTGAAACATCTAATGATGTTAAACTATCACAATTATAAAACATATACGACATATCTATAACTGATGATGTATCAAAGTTTGACAAATCAATTTCTTTTAGACTATTTAAATTTGCAAACATATCATGCATGCTTGTAGATAACGTTGTGTTTATATGGGAATAATCTATATTTAGTATTTCTCTATATATATTATCTGATAAATAGAATATTTCTGAATCACCAAAGTGATCATTTTGCATATATATTGGCTTTTCACTCCAATAGTACAATGTTGTGTAGTACTCTTCTTTTATCCAAGCATAAACTCTATTTTTAGATTTACTGTCACTTATAATCTCTGCACTATTTAATGTCCAATCACTTGGTGTTTCATTACAATATTTTATTTTTTTTATTACAGAATCATGATAATTCCCATCATATTTTAAATTATAGAAAGCATTATTTTTCAAAATCGCTATATCATTTAGGTTAAGGTATTTTGCTTTTAAAATAAATCTACCACTGTAATTAGCAACATTATTTGATGAAACTTTGTTATCTTCCGAATCTTGATACCAATTGATAAATATATATCCCTCTTTTGTTGGTTCTGGTAATTCACCATATTTGTCACCTACATTTATTATTTTATCGATAGTTTCTAAACTTCCACCCATTGGATCAAACATTAATCTTACTTTATTGCTAGGTAACTTTGATATTAATCCATTTATATAATTATTATTAATAATAGTTTCATAATTTGCAATAGTATTATATAAACCAATTATAGTTAAAAATATAAATATCATTGATAATATTATTCTAATAAGTATATTTTTATTATTTCTTATATTATTCATACCACTCACCTACTATAAAAATTATATTATAATATATAAAAAAATACTATCTTTGTAAGATAGTATTTATATTCCCCCTTTTTATTAATAATTTATTTATATTATAAATTAATAAATTTTGAATTCTTTTTAGTTATTAAATATAAAGATACAGAAGCAATAGCAACTAAACCTAATACTACAAATGATACACCACTTACTCCAGTTTCAGGGTTTACAATATTACAACTAACATCGTAAGCATCTTTTGAAACTTCGTTACCATTTTTATCATAGTATTTACCATCTCTAATAACACATGATTTTGGTTCTTCTTTTTTACATTGCTTATTGTATTCTTCTAAACTACAAGCTTCACCATTTAAACAATAGTACTTATTATTTTCTGCACTACATTGTCTATCAACTTTAGAAAAGTTGTAAGTATATTCTACCTTACATTCTTTAGCCTTTTCTACTTTAGTAAACTTAGCAGATGCAAAAGTATGAGTACCAGCTTTAAATGAGTTTGCATCACTTTCTACAACAAAACTTGTGTTAGTAATGTTTTTAATAGTAAAACCATTTAAACCTTTTAATTCACTCATAGTAACATTTGTTAATGTAAGATCAACAACTACTTTATTTTTTTGAGCTTCATCTCCATTAACAGTAAAGCTAAATGTACAAATTTCATAGTCATCTTTAACGTCACATTTAACACCATCACTATATGAAATTACTGTTTTGGCATTAGTTACTGAACTAAATACAAAAAATGTTGCAATAATTAAAGCGATAATACCTAATTTCTTCATAATAAACTCTCCCCCTAAGTGCTTATTACCCTACTACTTTCGCTCTAAAATTGCAACAATTTTTAAATAATTCTTTCTAAATTTGCCCTAATTTCTTCTAAATCAGACATTTTTATGCACTTTTGTATACTATCAAGCATCTTTTGCTTATGAATTATACTCTCATAGTTGTCTAATTTCTCTTCTACAGTCTTAATAACATTACCAACTCTACTACGTGAAACTTCCTCATTATCTGCTATTTCACTCATTGATAAGTCATCTTGATAATACATTGAAAACATTTCTTTTTCTTTATCAGTTAATAAATCTTTATAGATACCAAATAAATTATTGTAATGTAAAAATCTATCCATTAATTCATCATATCCTTAAATAAACCATAAATATAATTTTCTATATCAAATGGTTGTAAGTCGTTCATACCTTCACCAAGTCCAATAAACTTAACTGGAATATTAACCTCATTTTTAATAGCAAGTACAATACCACCCTTAGCAGTACCATCTAATTTAGTTAATACTATACCAGTAATATTAGTTATTTCTTTAAATGCTTTAGCTTGCATTATACCATTTTGACCAGTTGTAGCATCTACTACTAATAATGTCTCATGTGGAGCACCCGGTACTATTCTTTCAATTACTTTATTCATCTTAGATAACTCATTCATTAAGTTAACCTTATTTTGTAATCTACCTGCTGTATCAATTAATACTATATCTATATTATTTTCCATAGCTTTAGTTAATCCATCAAATATTACAGATGAAGGATCTTTTTCTTCAGTTCCAAAGAAATCTACTCCTACTCTTTCACTCCATTCTCTAAGTTGGGCAACAGCACCAGCTCTAAAAGTATCTGCAGCAATAAGCATTACTTTCTTTCCATCATTCTTATATTTATTAGCAAGTTTACCAATAGTAGTTGTTTTACCAACTCCATTAACTCCTACCATTAAAATAACTGTAGGTCCTTCACTTGCCATATTAATTTTATCTGTTAAAGATTCTCCATTAACATATATCAAGAATAACTCATCTACTATAGTTTCATTTAATTCTTTAGTATTACTAATATTTTCCGATTTAACTCTATCTCTAAGTTTTTTTATTAACTCAGTTACAACATTAACTCCAATATCAGCCATTATTAATATTTCTTCTAATTCATCAAAATATTCATCAGATACTTTAGTATATTTAATACCTAATACATTTAATTTAGAAACAAATTCATCTCTAGTTTTAGTTA
The DNA here is from genome assembly GCA_946630615.1 of uncultured Mycoplasmatota bacterium. Lineage (GTDB taxonomy): Bacteria > Bacillota_I > Bacilli_A > RF39 > UBA660 > Ventrenecus. Next base: position 8,497 of record CAMOYX010000006.1, on the reverse strand, counting down.
AACCTTTATCATAAGTATTTAATTCTTCACTAGTTTCTTTTACTTCTCTATTTTTAGTAACTAATCCTTTTAATTTATCAAATAATCCCATAAATAAACCTCCCTATTTAATACAAACTTCATTAACGGTTTTACCATCTGCTGGTTTAATAACACTTACTAATTTTCCATATGTTTTCTTTGCTAATTCAGTATCAACTCTAACATATGTATTATAAATATATATTTTTGCATCTTCATCACAATTATTTGATAAATCTTCAAATAAACCCTTTTCTTTTAATACTTTAACTGTAGTAACAACACATACCTTATTTCTTAACTTACTATTTGTTTTATTATCAGCTTTATCTAAAGTAGTTAAATCAACACAATTACCAGTATAACCAGCACTAAGTCCTTTTTCTAATACTAGTTCCTCAGTATATTTATCTTTAGAACCAATCATTAATTCTCTTGGTTCCGTAAATAATATTGAAGCATCTTCTATATTCTTTACCATCTCTTCAGCTAATTGTTCTTTTTGTTTATTAATAATTCCAAAAACAGACATACCAGCCATAGTCATAATAGTACCTAAAATAACAACAACAGCTAGTAACTCAATAAGTGTAAAACCTTTATTATTCATCACATTTTCACCCAAAAAAAGTATATCATTAAAAATAGACAATTACAAACTTCTGTGTTATACTTCATAAAGCGAAACAACCTTATAAATTTTTATTTTAAAAAGAAAGAAGTGAATTAATGAAAAATAGTAAAGACGTAACTCAAGTTATCGGTCTAGGTGGCTTAGGTGAAATCGGTAAAAATATGTATGTTGTTGCCCATAAAGAAGAACTAATTATTGTAGATGCTGGTGTATTATTTCCAGACGAAGAATTAATGGGTGTCGATTTTGTCATTCAAGACATAACATTTTTAAAGAAAAATGAAGACAAAATAAAAGCTTTAGTAATTACACACGGACACGAAGATCACATTGGTGGTATAACATTCTTACTTAATAGTGTTAAGATTCCAAAGATCTATGCTCCAAGAATTGCTGTAAGTTTAATAAATAAAAAACTTTTAGAAAACAATATCAAATATGAAGACTTAGAAGTTATTGATAAAGACTCAGAAGTAAAAACTAAATATTTTAGTTTACAATTTATCACTACTACACACTCCATACCGGATAGTTTCGCGATTGTAATAGATACTCCTCAAGGAAGAATATTTGAAACTGGAGACTTTAAGTTTGACTTAACACCAATTGGACCTGCACCAGACATTCAAAAGATGGCAAAAATTGGTTCTGAAGGCGTAAAACTTTTAATGGCAGATTCAACTAATGCTCTAGTACCAGGTTTCTCTAGATCAGAATCATGTGTAGATGAAACACTAAAAAATATTATCTCAAGACACAATGGTCGTGTAATAGTTGCAACATTTGCGTCTAATATTTACCGTATTAAACACATTGTAGAAACTTGTAAGCAAAACGGAAGACAAATTATTGTATTTGGTCGTTCAATGGATGCAGCAATAGATATTTCACTACAAAACGGTTTAATTAAAGATAGCTCTACTTTTATAGATGCAGCTAAAGCTAAAAGCTTAAAACCAAGTGAAGTATGTATTTTATGTACAGGTACTCAAGGTGAACCACTTGCAGCCCTATCAAGAATTGCAAATGGTCAACATAAACAAGTGTCTCTACTACCTGATGACTTAGTTGTATTCTCATCTAAAGCAATTCCAGGTAACGCTGCAGCAATTAATAAAGTTATTAATAAATTATATTTAAAAGGTGTAAAAGTATTTACTAACCATGAATTCTCAGATATCCATACATCAGGACATGGTAAACAAGAAGAATTAAAATTAATGTTAAGACTTGTAACACCAGAATACTTCATGCCAATGCATGGTGAATACAGAATGTTAATAGCGCATAAAAACTTAGCAGTTCAATGTGGTATTAAAGAAGAAAATGTATTTATCTGTAAAAACGGTGACGTTATTAACTTAACTAACGAAGGCGTTGAAAGAGGCGAAGTTGTTGAAGCTGGAGACATCTATGTTGATGGTTCAAGAATTGGAGACATTGGTTCTTCAGTTATTAAAGAAAGAAAAATAATGAGCCATGATGGTGTCCTAATGGCAATTATAAATGTAGATCCAATAAAAAAAGAATTACTATTAAAACCAAATGTAACTACAAGAGGTTTTGTAATGGTAAATGAAAACGCAGAATTAATTAATAAATTAGAACATAAATTAACAGGAATAGTAAAACAAACTCTAGATAAAGGTAACTATTCTTATACAGATTTAAAAAATCAAATAATCTTAGAATTATCTCCATATATTAGTACACTAACTGGAAGACATCCAATGATCCTACCAATAATAATGGAAATTAATAAACACTAAAAAAGATTCACATAAGTGAATCTTTTTTTATTTCTTACTAACTAAGTCATCTAAATTAACATTAGCTCTATCATGTTTAATTTGTTCCCATGTATCAGTCTTCTTAATCATACAAATAATATTAATTGGAATCCATGTTGCAATAAATAAAGTAAATAAGAATATACCAGATAAGATATCTCCTACTTTCTTATGATTATATTTAACAACAAAGATATTTAATAATACATTTAATACATAGAATAGTATAAAGAATAAAGCACCAGATGCATACATATAACTAAAGAAGTCATTTAATTGAATATCTAACATATGGAATATAAATAAAGCTATCATTAAGAAGAAACCTAATACTACTACAACAGGTGCAGCATATAACATAAACATATCAAAGTTAGCTATATTACCTGTTTTAAAGAAATTCTTAAGTAACTTACCACCATACACTTTTAAACAAGAAAGTGTACCTGAAGTCCATCTTTTTCTTTGTTTCCATGATGCAACAAAGTTACTTGGATGTTCATCATAAGTAATTGCATCTTCTACAAATGCTACTTGAATTCCTCTTAAAGCACATTGACCAGTAAACTCAGAGTCTTCAGTTAAAGTAACTGTATGGAATCCATCAGCTACTACATTTTTCTTAACCATAAAACCAGTACCATTTATTGCAGCAGAAGCTGAATAATTCATATGAGCTCTATTCATAAAGAAGTTTTGCATAAAATAGAAAATTGTATAAGAACCAGTTAACCAGTTATCACTCATATTCTTAGAATCTCTAAAACATTGAGCTACTTCAACACCTTCACATAAAGCATCATTCATTCTAGCTAAGAAATCTGGATGTACTAAGTTATCAGCATCAAATATTATAAATGCATCTAAATCTTTTCTTTCTTTAGTAAGTTTAGCAAAAGTAAACTCTAAAGCATCACCCTTAGCCTTAACAGGAACAGTACAATTAATAATTGTAGCTCCAGCTTTTCTAGATACTCCTTCAGTGTCATCAGTACAGTTATTAGGTACTACAAATATTTCAAATAAATCTTTAGGATAATTTTGTTCTTTTATAGTTTTAATTAAAGCAGGTATAACCTTTTCTTCATTTCTACCAGCTATTATTACACCAAATTTATATTTAGGTTTATGTTTTCCAAACATACTTTTATGATAATTTTTAAACCCAAATAAACCTGTTATTGCAAAATACATACCATAAATTAAACTTAATGCAAATAATATATAGTATATAGTTACTACTATATTTTCAAACATATGAAAACCTCTTTTCAACATATAAAATTTTACTATAAATATATATAAAAAGCAAACTAATGAATTATATATATACACATAAAAAGAAACCTAATTAACTAGGTTTCTTTATTTATTTAGTTTCTTTATCTTTCTTATCTTCTTTTTTAGGTGGCTTAGGTAGAGCAGCTTTTCTAGATAGATTTAGTCTACCCTTATTATCATAACCTAAACTCTTAACGATTATCTCGTCTCCTACTTTTAAGATATCACTTGGTTTATTAACTCTTTCATGTGCAAGTTCAGATACATGTACTAATCCTTCAGCACCTGGCCATAGTTGTACAAAGCATCCAAAGTCTTCTACACGAGTTACTTTACCAGTATAAATATTTCCTTCTTCAACTTCTCTTACAACATTTAAGATTAATTCTTTAGTCTTATTAATAATTTCTTGATCTTGGTGATAAATAATTACTCTACCATCATCTTCTAAGTCAACTTTAACAGCATTCTTATCATTAACATCAACTACATTAGAAGCATCTTGAATGATCTTAGTAATCATTTCTCCACCCTTACCAATTACATCTTTAATCTTTTCAGGTTTAATAGTAAATTGTTCAATCTTAGGAGCATATGGAGATAATTCTTCTCTTGGATGGTTAATAGTGTCTTCCATTACATCTAAAATTTCTAATCTAGCTTTCTTAGCTTGAGCTAAAGCATCTTTTAATATCTTATCTGTTACACCTTTAATCTTAATATCCATTTGTAATGCTGTAATACCATCTCTAGTACCAGCAACTTTAAAGTCCATATCACCCATGTGATCTTCTAAACCTTGAATATCAGTTAAGATAGTATATTTATCACTATCTTTACTTGTTATAAGTCCCATAGCAATACCAGCAACTGGTGCTTTAATTGGTACACCTGCAGCCATTAAAGCTAGAGTACCAGCACAAATTGTAGCTTGTGATGATGAACCATTGCTTTCTAATATTTCAGATACAACTCTTATTGTATATGGGAATTCTTCTTCAGATGGAATTACATAAGATAATGCTCTTTCACCTAAGTGACCATGTCCTATTTCTCTTCTACCAGGAGATCCATATCTACCTATTTCACCAACTGAGAAAGCTGGGAAATTATAATGTAACATAAATCTCTTAGTATCCTCTATTCCAAGTCCATCAAGTACTTGATGTTCAGATTTAGGTCCAAGTGTTACAGTAGCTAAACTTTGAGTTTGACCTCTTGTAAATACTGCAGAACCATGAGTTCTTGGAAGTATATCTACTTCTGCATCTAAGTGTCTTATTTCATCCATACCTCTTCCATCTGGTCTTATCTTCTTTTCAGTAATTAAGTATCTTACTATATTACCTTCCATTTCATCTAAAACCTTAGAGATATCTTTTAATTTAGAAGATAAATCTTCATCGTTAATATATACTTCAGTAAAGTGTCCAATAGTTTCTTTCTTTAAAGCATCAACTGCTCTTACTGATTCTAATTTATCTTTAATAGTAATAGCTTCCATCATCTTATCATAAGCATAATCATTAGTTATCTTAATAATATCTGGATCTATTTCAGCTTTATCAAGTTCTACTTTTTCTTTACCAATTTCCTTAATAATAGTTTCTTGGAATTCACATAATTTCTTAATAGCTTCATGACCAAATTTAATAGCTTCTAACATCTCTTTTTCAGTTGCAAAACTAGCACCAGCTTCAACCATACAAATAGCTTCTTTAGTACCAGCAACTGTTAAATTAATCTTAGATTCTTCTAACTCTGCTACAGTTGGATTGATAATATATTCCTTACCAATCTTACCAACAACTACACCTGCAACAGGTCCATCAAATGGAATTTCTGAAACACCTAATGCAAGTGATGAGCCAAGTAATGCAGCCATTATTGGTGAATTATCTTGATCTACAGATAACACAGTATTTACTACTTGTATTTCATTTCTTAATCTTTCATCAAACATTGGTCTTATTGGTCTATCAATAATTCTTGCAGCTAAAGTAGCTTCATCAGTAGGTCTTCCTTCTCTTTTAATGAAACCTCCAGGAATCTTACCAACTGAATAAAGTCTTTCTTGATATAAAACTTGTAATGGGAAGAAATCTTGTGTTACTACATTAGTACCCATTACAGCTGCAGATAAAACTACAGTATCACCAAATCTAACTAAACAAGCACCATTAGCTTGTTTTGCCCAATCTGATTCAATAGTTAAAGTTCTACCAGCAAATTCTAAAGTAAACTTCTTATGCATAAAAACACCTTTCTAAATAAAAAAGCACTAAAAAGATTAGTGCCTATTTTCTTAAATTTAATTTTTTGATTAGTTCACGATAAGCAACTACGTCGTTTTCTTTTAAGTAAGAAAGAAGTTTCTTTCTTCTACCTACCATTTTTTGTAAACCACGTTTAGAACTGAAATCGTGAATATGAGTCTTAAAGTGTTCAGTTAAATTATTAATTTGTTCAGTTAATAAAGCAACTTGAACTTCAGCAGAACCTACATCATTTTTAGATTTTTGGAATTCTTTAATGATTTCAGTTTTTCTTTCTTTAGTCATATTAGTATCCTCCTTTATTAATATTTTATGAAGCACTCATTAACATGAAAGAAGGTCCATTGTTAACGGGAAATCTTCGTACGTGAATAATATACAAGAAAACTAAACTAAAAGCAAGCTTTTTTAACTACTATAATAAGTTATAACTGCTTTACCATTACTAGATTGAACACCATTACTCATACTTCTACTAGATAAAGAAGTACTAGTATAACCAGAACCTCCTCCTCCACCATTATCAGAGTATTGTCCTGTAGAAGAAGTAGTTTTGCCACCGAAGTAGCCTCCACCGCCACCTCCGTTACCTTCGCAACTACTATCTTCCATACTTACTGCATTTCTACCTACTTGTCCAACACCAAAACTATATCCTGAAGATTGAGTACCACCAGGTGAAGTTGGAGAAGATGAAGCTACACTACACTTACCAGTACCACCACTACTACCACCACCGGCACCAGGAGTACCATTAAATGCACCACCGCCACCTCCACCGGCAACAAGCAATATTTCACCTCTATATGAATTAAAGTTAGCTAGAACTCCTCTATTTGTAGTAGTAATTGATGTAGCACCTCCACCACCCATTCCTGGACATGATGTTATGCTTGAGTTTCCACCTTTTCCACCGCCATTATATCCACCGCTAGTACCAGTAGAAGTTGTATCAAAGTCATATCTAAAGTTTGATTTATCAGTGCCTTTACCACCAACAGCAATATATAGTTTTTGTCCTTTAGTAAGTCTTATTTTTCCTGTAGCGTAACCACCTTTAGCTCCAATAAAATTAATAACTCCCCATCCATATTTATGGGTATCCATTGAATAAATTGATCCACCTTGAGCTCCATATGCTTCTAAAGTAAATACACCATTATATGGAGCAGTAAATGTTTGCACTCCACCAGTATAGTTAAATGTTGTAGCACAGCTTGTAGTTTCACAACTTGTTACATTTGCAGTATTAGATGTTTGACATACTACACTTGAATCTAACTTAGAATAATATGTTCTTGTTTTATATTTCTTACCAGTGCCACATACTCCATTATTTGCTGTACAACTTGACCAGTTAGCACTGTCAGTATATGTATAGTCACTTATATTACCACTGCAGCAACTAGTAGTATTACAATTCTGAGTTTGAGTTACACTATTCTTACACACCTTAGTTTCATCCCATTTAGATACTACTTTATAAGTTCTTGTCTGAGTACCTGTATTACATTTCTTTGAGCATGTACTCCAACTTGTGTATACGTCTTTTTCATTACCACTTCCACAGCAACTTGGATGATCACATGACTTATCTACATCTCTTGTAGAGCATGATACACTACTAAAGTATTTATCATTAGTCTTTTGACTTTCCTTATAAGTTGCAACTCCACATTTACCACATGTACTTTTATTATCAGATACTTTATTAAATGATGTTTCACTATCACAGTATTTATATAATTTATAATCACCTTTCACTGTTGTTAAACTACCATTACTTGCCTTCAAAGCAACATATATTGTATAAGTATCACCGTTTTTATAAGCATCATCACTATTTGCTAAGGTAAGACTTATACTATTACTATAGTTTTCATAATTACAACCAACACCAAAACCAGTAGTAGATACACATACCTTTGGACTAGCATCCCCTGTAATACTAGATTCTATTTTAACAACTCTATTATTATATCCTGATGTAGAAGATTTAACTTTAAAGTCATTAACTTTAATAGTTGATTCAAATATATCTATTGAAGTTAACTTTTGCTCTTCATCTTCCCTTTTAGTTCTATGTTCAACTCCACATAAGTTAACTTCATACTTGTGATCTTCATCTTTAACATCACATAATTCTTTATACTTCTTTTGACCATCTATCATAGATGATTCATCTTCTTGATATATAGCATATACGTTTTCATCTTTCATATAAAAAGCTACTCTGTCATCTAACATATCTTCCTTAGTTAAAGGATTCTTAAAAGATTTTATATTAGTACTTTCACTTTCTATAACACCTGCATCCATTAATTCTCTTAATGTTTTATTAACTAAACAAGGACTTCCATCTTCTATATTTTCACTTCTAAGTGATAAAGCATTTTTATGTTCTTCTGCATATCTTTCTGCTGCACCAAGTACTAATTCTACTTTTTTACAAAACATGCTTTTATTTACATCTTCTCTTACTTTATTAACGCCTG
>CAMOYX010000005.1 GCA_946630615.1 uncultured Mycoplasmatota bacterium | reverse complement strand
TTATTTTATAAAAAAATATTTTTAATATTTTTTTGTGCATAACTATATTTTTAAAAATAATTTTTCTTTTTATTTTTAGTTTTAACATTTTAAAAATAAAATAATTTATTTTTTTTTGCAAAAAAAAATTCTAACGCTTGTTAGAATTTTTTATATTTATTCAGTTGTTTGTGGTTTTTCTGTTTCTTCTACTTCATTAGTTTCTTCTTCATGATCAACTATTGAAATAGTAGATACTTTTTCACCATCTTTTAAGTTCATAAGTTTTACACCTTGAGTAACTCTACCAAGAGTAGATACTTGTTCTAATGGTAAACGTATAGTCATACCATTATTACTTACAATTATTGCATCTCCTGATACTTTACTTAGCTTAAATACTGCAATTGGTCCATTCTTTTCAGTAATATTAATACCTTTTACACCTTTGCTACCTCTTGATACTTCTCTAAAGTCACGTACGTTTGTTTGCTTACCGTAACCCTTTTCTGTAACAATTAAGATTACATCATCATCAGTTGCTACTTCAGCACCAATACACTTAGCACCATCAAGGTTAATACCTTTTACTCCTCCAGCATTTCTACCCATTGGTCTAACAGTATTTTCATTGAATTTAACGATCTTTCCTTCAGTAGAACCTAATAATACTTGGTCATTACCTGTTGTCTTTCTAACTGAGATTAATTCATCGTCATCTTTTAATGTAATGCAAATCTTACCATTGTTTCTAATGCTATCGAATTCACTTAGAGCTGTTTTCTTAATAATACCTTCTTTAGTTACTAACATTAAGAATTTATCAGCATCTTCTTTAGTAACAGTAATCATACCGTTAACAACTTCATTATTTGCTTTATCAATTGGAATGAAGTTAATAACAGGTGTTCCTTTAGAAGTTCTTCCTGCTTCTGGTACTTCATATCCTTTAATTCTATATACTTTACCTTTATTAGTGAAGAATAGTAAGTGATCGTGAGTAGACATATTAATCATTTGCATGATTGAATCGTCTTCATTTGTTGTCATACCCTTCATACCTACACCTCCACGGTGTTGTACTTTAATATTTGAACTTTCAGTACGTTTAATATATCCGTTGTTAGTCATTACAACCATGATATTTTGTTCTGGTATTAATGATTCATCTTCGATATATTCAACAGCTGTCATATCAATATGAGTTCTTCTTTCGTCTGCATATTTTTCTTTTATCTCTAGAAGCTCATTTTTTACGATTTGAGCAACTTTTTCTTCACTTGCAAGTATTTCTTTAAATTCTGCTATTTTGATTCTTAAATCGTTTAATTCGGCCTCTATAGCGTCTTTTGACATATGAGTTAATCTTCTTAGTTGCATTGATAGGATTGCGTTAGATTGAATTTCATCTAAGCTAAATCTAGACATTAATGTTTGTCTTGCTGTTTCTTCATCATCACTGTTTCTAATAATTTTAACTACTTCATCAATGTTATCTATGGCTATTGCTAGACCTTCTAAGATGTGAGCTCTTTCTTCAGCTTTCTTTAAATCATATTGTGTTCTTCTTACGATTACTTCTTTTTGGAAAGTAATGTATTTAGCAATAATATCTTTTAAGCCTAATGTTTTAGGTACTTTATTATCAATCATTAAAAGAATAATACCGTATGTAGTTTGGAAATCTGTATGTTTATATAAGTTATTTAAAACTACTTGTGGATTAGCATCTCTTTTTAGAGTGATTGTAATCTTACCATTTTTAAGATCACTATGATAATCTGAGATTCCTTCTAGAACTTTGTTATGAACAAGTTCTGCTACTTTATTTTTAAGATCAAGAGTATTTACTCCATATGGAACTTCGCTTACTACAATTTGATATTTATTATTATGTTCTTCAATTTCAGCTTTAGCTCTTACAGTAATAATACCTCTTCCTGTTTCATATGCTTTTTTAATACCTGAGTTTCCTAGGATAGTAGCACCTGTTGGGAAGTCTGGTCCCTTAATATATTCCATTAGACCCATTGTGTCTATTTCTGGATTATCAATATATGCAACACATCCATCAATTACTTCACCTAAATTGTGAGGTGGAATGTTTGTTGCCATACCTACTGCGATACCAGTTGTACCGTTTACTAAGATGTTTGGAAATCTTGAAGGTAATACTTCAGGTTCTTTTTCAGTTTCATCGAAGTTTGGAATCATGTTAACAGTATCTTTTTGAATATCTCTTAACATTTCATTACTTATCTTTGATAGTCTAGATTCTGTATAACGCATTGCGGCAGCGCCGTCACCATCCATGTTACCAAAGTTACCATGTCCATCTACTAGTGGGCAACGATATGAGAAATCTTGCGCCATTCTTACCATGGCTTCGTAAATAGATGAGTCACCATGTGGGTGATATTTACCCATGACATCTCCGACAATTCTTGCTGATTTAACATGAATCTTATCTGAAGTATGTCCTTCTTCCCACATTCCGTATAAAATACGTCTATGAACTGGTTTTAATCCATCTCTTAGATCTGGAATAGCACGAGCTGTAATAACTGAGGCAGCATAGTCAGTAAATGACTTGCTAACTTCTTCAACAATATTGTTTTCTAATAAATTATCCATATACTACCTCACCTCCTATATATCTAAATCTGCATACTCTGCATGTTCTTCAATAAACTTACGTCTAGGTTCAACTTCTTCACCCATTAGAGTAGTAAATATTTCATCTGCAGCCATTGCATCTTCTACTGTTATTTTTCTTAATACACGTTTATTAATGTCCATTGTTGTATCAAATAATTCATCGGCATTCATTTCTCCTAAACCTTTCATACGTCCTATTACTGGTTTAACATTGCCTGGAATTTCTGCTAATTTTTTCTTTAATTCTGCCTCATCTAAAGCATATATAGTATTCTTACCGTATTTAATACTAAATAATGGTGGTTGAGCGGCGTATACATGACCTGCTTCAACAATTGGTTTAAAGAAACGATAGAATAAAGTTAATAGAAGTACACGAATATGTGATCCATCGACATCGGCATCGGTCATGATAACGATCTTGTCATATCTTAATTTAGATAGATCAAAGTCATCACCTATACCTGTACCAAATGCAGTAATAATAGTTCTTATTTCTTCATTTGATAAGGCTTTATCAATTCTTGCTTTTTCTACATTTAAAATCTTACCTCTTAGTGGAAGAATAGCTTGAGTCATTGAATCTCTACCTTTTTTGGCAGATCCACCGGCTGAATCTCCCTCGACTAAGAATATTTCACATTCTTTTGGATCTTTTGACTTGCAATCACTTAGTTTTCCATAGAAGTTAGTTACATCTAAATCTGTTTTTCTTCTTGTTAATTCTCTTGCTTTTTTAGCAGCTATACGTCCTCTTTGAGCACCCATTGCTTTTTCACAGATTGCTTTTGCTTGATCTGGGTTTTCCATTAAGAAACGTTCAAAACCTTTTGAGAATACGTCATTTGCTACTTTTTTAACTTCAGAGTTACCTAATTTAGTTTTAGTTTGTCCTTCAAATTGTGGATTTGGATGTTTACAAGATACTATCATTGTAAGACCTTCTCTAACATCTTCTCCTGTGAAGTTTTCATCAGCATCTTTTAGTATTTTTTGGTTTCTTGCATAGTTATTTAATACACGTGTTAAGGCATTTTTAACACCTTCTTCATGTGTACCACCTTCAGTAGTGTGAATGTTATTTGTAAAAGAATATACTTGTGAATTATATGTAGAGTTATATTGAGCAGCAACTTCAATCATAACGTTAGATTCACTACCTTCAACGTAGATTATATCTGGTTGAATAGTGCTATTATTTGAGTTTAACATTGCTACGTATTCTTTAATACCACCATCATATTTAAATTCTTCGTGTTTTTCTTCTTCTTCACGTTTATCTGTAAGTGTTATTTTAATTCCTTTGTTTAAGAATGCCATTTCTTGTAATCTCTTACGTAGAGTATTGTATTCATAAACTGTTGTTTCAAATACACTTGCATCTGGGTGGAATGTAACTGTTGTACCAGAAAGTGATGGATCACATGTACCAATTACTTCTAAAGTTCCTTTTGGATGTCCTCCATTTTCAAATCTTTCATAATATACTGTACCTTCTCTTTTAACTCTTACTTCTAAAAAGTCAGATAAAGCGTTAACTACAGAGGCACCTACACCGTGAAGACCACCTGATACTTTGTATCCTCCACCACCGAATTTACCACCGGCGTGTAATACTGTAAATATTGTTTCAATTGTAGATTTACCTGTTTTTGCGTTAGTACCTGTTGGCATACCACGACCGTTATCTTCTACAGATACAATATTTCCCTTATCAACAGTAACATGAATAGTATTACAGTATCCTGCTAATGCTTCGTCTACAGCATTATCTACGATTTCCCAAACTAAGTGATGTAGACCGTTAATATTTGTATTACCGATATACATACCTGGTCTTTTTCTAACTGCCTCTAGTCCTTCTAATACTTGGATATCATCATCAGTATAGTGAGTGGCTTTAGTCATTTCTTTTGCAGCTTCTTCAGATTCATTTAATACTACTTCATCAGTATTTTCTAAATCTTTTAATTCGTTTTCCATTTTAAACCTCCTCTATTTTTCCATTTACTATGTGTATTTGTTTGTAACTATCTTTTTTTAAATTATTAAAGAATGATAAGCTTGTTGAAGTTATAAATGTCTGACAATCAGGTTTTAATAACTTTAAGATGTTATCTATTTTTTCAGTATCTAGTTCACTAAATAAGTCATCTAGAATAAGTAAAGGATAATTACCATTTATAATTTTAAATATTTCTAATTCACTGAATTTATAAGCAATAATAACGTTTTTTTGTTCTCCTTCACTTCCATAATCTCTTACTTCTTTATCATTTATTTTGAATTTGAAGTCGTCTGTATGTACTCCGAAGTTTGTTTTACCAAAAGACATGTCTTTTGATAGGTTATCATTGTATTTTTTTAATATTTCTTCTTTTGTTAAATTATTATAATCAGATATATATTCAATAGTTAGACCATCTATTCCTGTTATATTTTTAAATATATTATTTAAATAATTGTTGATAACATGAATATAGTCTTTACGCTTACTATTTATAAACATTCCATATGTAATTATTTTTTCATCTAGAATATCTAAATAATGCCTATCTTTATTTGAGTTTAGCATCATTTCTTTTAAGTATGCATTTCTTTGTTTTAATACCTTATTATAATAATTTAATACCTTTAAATATTCAGGATTTATTTCAGAGATTGAAATATTTAGACTTTTTCTTCTTATTGATGGCGTATCTTTTATAAAACGTAAGTCATCTGGATGAAAAAGTACTAGAGGGATTTTTGATATGTAGTCAGATATCTTTTGTATTTTATTGTTATTAACTTTAACTTTTTTACCATCTTTAGAAATTATTACTTTGTAATTATCTGTCATTTTATTAGAAATATTACCTTCTACTTTGGCAATAGTTTCTGTATCTCTTATTAATTTATAATCATTAATATTTCTAAATGATCTTGTTAAAGCTAATGTATAGATAGCTTCTACTAGATTAGTTTTTCCCTCTCCATTTTTTCCATAAATTATATTAAGGGATGGATCAAAATTTACTTCTAAATTTTCGTAATTTCTAAAATTTATAAGTTTTAAATTTACTATCTTCATAAAATTACCCCTTAAAAATTAATTTCTAGAAAAAAATTAGGTATACGTGTACTCCTATACCTACATACATTATATCATAGATTATGCCTGTTTAAAATGTTTTTTAGCTATTTTTCGCCCTTTTAATGCACTTTCTAGCCTTGTTGCTCTTAGAATTTGATTATCTATTATTCCAAATGATGTTGAAAACTTGATTTCTTGGTAATTTTTAAATTCTATTATAGTTTTAGAGTTACTTTTATAGTAATTAATAATGTTATTTAAGCTAATCCAAGATGATTCTTCAGCTCTTGTTGAACCTGTTGGAAAGAATATTAAATCTCTTGTTTCTTCAACTATTATAGGTGGTTTATATCTTACTCCAATCATTTCTATAGTTCCTTTTATTCTACCTTCTAGACTTGATCCATAATATCTACATGATTTATCCAATAATTTCTTTGTTGATATGTCTAATTCAAAGCTTTTATCTACTTCATATATTTTTGTTTTATCAATTCCAGATGGAATTATTGCTAATGTGTCTTCTGTTATTTCATAGTTATTCATATAATCTCCCCTTTTCAAGGGTTAATATAACAAATATTTAAGTCAATTAAAGTTGAATAAGGTTTATAGAAAATAAAAAAACCCGTGAAATACGGGTTTTTTTTATTAGTATGTTTTAATTGGAAGAATTAATTGAATTAATGAATCTTCTTTTGCTGATTTTAAGATAATTGGTTTTACATCATTATTAAGTAGAATTTGTAAATCATCATCTTTAAATGTTTTAAGTGCTTCCATCATGTATTTAGCTGAGAATGATATATCAATTTTAGATCCTTTTTCAGTTTGAACTTTAACTTTTTCTTCAGTTTTACCAATTTCTGAAGCATAACTGTTGATAACCATGTTTTCTTCATCTATTTTCATTTTAACAATGTTTTTATCTTTACCCATTGTAAGTAATGCTGCACGGTCAACAGCACCCATGAAATCGAATTTGTTTGTATTAACTGTGATTTCAAAGTCAGTTGGAATTAAATTTGAAGTATTTGGGAATGATCCAGATAATAGATTAGTTTGGAATTTAATGTTTTTGTATTGGAATAGAACTCTGTTGTTGAAAATATGCATAAATACATCTACATCTTCATCAGATAAGATATGTTCTAGTTCACTTATATTTTTACCAGGAATAACAATGTTAACATCTTCTTCTACTGGTGTATCAATTTTAATAGATTTCTTTGCTAATCTATAAGAGTCTGTTGCTATACATTCAAATATATCTCCATTTATTTTTACGTTTAAACCTGTAAGAATAGGTCTTAATTCTTGATTTGAGATAGCAAATGATGTTTGATTGATAGTTTCCTTTAGAATATTAGATTTAATTACTATAGGGTCTTTATGAAGTATTAATTTGATACTTGGATATTCAGTTGGATCTAAGCAATTTAAATTATATTCATTAAAGTCTGAATATATTTTAATTTTTAAGCTATCTTGCATTTCAAAGTTAATAACATCACTTGGCATTTTTCTAATTATTTCTAGTATATATTTACTACTAATAATAACTGTTCCTTCTGATTCTATAGTTCTAATTTTTTCTTTTTCTATAAAAGATTCTATAGTTAATTCTGAATCTGATGCTGTTAGTGTTAATCCTTCATTTTTTAATTCAAATTTAATACCACTTAATATTGGGATTACATTTTTATTTGATATACCTCTTACTACATTATTTAAGTTTTCTAATAATACATTTTTTTCAATTGAAAATTTCATTTTGTTCTTCCTTCTTTCTTTTTATTTATTATATATAATATATATTATTATTTATATAGATGTGGATAATGTGGATAACTATTGTTTTTGTAGATAATATAAGGAATTTTAGTGTTTATAACTTTGTGAATAAGTTATGAGTTATACACATATATTGTTTATATCATCATTTTTATTGCTTTTAAGTCTTCTTGAAGTTTGTTATCTTTCTTTAAATCTTTCTCAACTTTTTCACATGCGTGGATAACTGTTGAGTGATCTCTTCCACCGAACTCAAGCCCTATTCTACTTAGGTTTTCTTGAGTTAATTCTCTTGATAAGTACATACCTACTTGTCTTGCATTAGCTACTTTACTCATTCTTCTCTTACCTTTTAGGTCTTCTACAGTTAATCCATAGTGTTGAGCTACTGCTCTTTGAATGGATTCTATAGAATTATCTGAGTAAATGTTATGATCTACGAAGTCTGCTAAGGCTTCATTTGCAAATTTTAGGTCTATTTTATCTGGTACTATCATTGCTGTGTATGCCATTAGTCTATTTATAGTTCCTTCTATAAATCTTACGTCATTAGTACATGAATTAGCTATATAATCTATTACTTCATCATCTATTTTATTAGCATAATTTAAGTTTTTAAGTTTTGATTTAATTATATTAATTCTAAGTTCAAAGTCTGGTGGATAAATATCAACTGATAATCCCCATAGAAATCTTGATCTTAATCTGTCTTCTAATAGTGTTAAGTCGTTTGGACTTCTATCTGAAGAGATTATCATTTGTTTTCCAGCTTGTCTTAGATCGTTAAATGTGTGGAAAAACTCTTGTTGAGTTTTTTCTGCACCTACTAAGTATTGGATATCATCTATTATTAAGACATCTAATTCTCTGTATTTCTTTTTAAAATCTACTGCTTTATCTATATTATTACCTGATGAACTCATTATTTTTACGTAGTCATCTTTAAATATTTCTGAAGTTGTGTATAACACCTTTTTATTTGAGTGTTCTGTTATATAGTTACCAATAGCGTGCATAAGATGGGTTTTACCTATTCCACTTTTACCATAAATAAATAGTGGATTATGTGTATTACCTGGGTTTTGTGCAATGTCCATTGCTATCGTTTTTGCAATTCTATTGGAATTACCTACTATGAAGTTATCAAAGTTTAAGCTTGGTATTAAGTTAGATTCCCAAGGTTCATCATCTTTTTTAGTAGTTTTCTTAGGTTTAGTAGTTTTTTCTTCTTCTATTTCTTCTTCTACTATATTTGGAATGTTATCCATTTCTTCTGAATCAGATTCTTCTATTTCTTTTATTATTTTAGGTTTTTTAGGCTTTTCTTTTGCTTTAATAGCCTCTAATTCACTTTGTAGTAAGTACTCTACTTCATAGTTTTCTTTTGTAATATTAAATAATGTATCCTGTATAAGTGTTACATAGTTTTGATTAAGTATTTTTTTGTGTATTTCTAGCGGTACTTTAACGTATATTTTGTTATTCTCTATCTTAATAAGTTCTTGGGATTCAAACCAAGATTTATAAGATGGTTGGTTAAGTTGACCTTTTATTTCTTTTAAGTATGTATCCCATAGTTGTTTATCGGTCATTTAACCACCCCGCTTTCAAATATTTCGACATATATTCTACAATGAAAGCGATAGTTTGAAAAGATAAAAACGCAAAATTTTATCCACAAAATTATCCACAAAATAAATAACTTACAAAGTGTCTATTTATGGGAAATTTTTAAGTTTTCCACATTATCCACATTTAATATGTATTTAAATGTGTGAATAGTGTGGATATGTTTATAGTTGCGAATGTTGATAATGTTAATAAGTTTAGAATTTGTTTATAAATAAGTAAATAATAGTAAATGTTATTCACAAAGTTAATCACATTTCATATAATATATATATAGAAAAAGTAAATTATTCACAATTAATGTGGATAACTTTATTTAACTATATTGTTAATTATTATTTAATTGACATTTTTAAAGTTATCATATTATAATATGGAAGACTTTTTTGTGGAAGGAGGAAGCAAAATGGAAGTAGGAACTTATCAACCAAATAAACGTAAGATGAAAAAGGCACACGGTTTCTTTTCTCGTAAAGGTTCTAATGTATTAAAAAGAAGAAGAGCAAAGGGACGTAAGAGACTTTGTAAGTAATTATGCCACGTTTTTAATGTGGCATTTTTTTATGGAAGAAGAGGATAGAGATGAAAAAGTGTGAAATGATTAAAGAACATGACGAGTTTACTTATATAATAAAGAAAGGGAATAGGGTAGGAAATAAGTTTCTTTCCTTATATTATATAGACGGCAGATATAATTATCCTCATTTTGGTATAGCAGTAACTAAAAAAATGGGTGATGCTGTAACAAGAAATCTTCAGAAAAGAAGAATGAGAGTTATTCTAGATGAGTTTAAAAAAGATTTGAGGATTAATAGGGATTATATTATAATACTTAAAGAAAACGCCGGAAAAATGAACTTTGAAGAAATGAAACAAAGTTTTAATTCCTTAGTTAGTAGACAGGAGAATTAAATATATATGAAGAAAAAGAATAATATGCTTAAAGTAGTGGTTTTATTACTTGTAGCATTAATGGCAACTGGATGTGGTGCTAACGATTATTTAAAAGATGAAAACGGAAAAGTAATTACTTATGAAAAAACTGGTCAATCAGTTAGAAAAGATATTTTATGTAAGCCAAATGAAGAAGATTTATTAAATATCTATAGAGAACATAGTGATCAATTAGATAAAACAGTTGATGAATTACCAGCTTGTAGTGATTTTACTTTAAGTGATGGTAAATATAATGGATTATTTAATTCATTACTTGTTAAACCATTAGCTTTATTAATTATAAAGTTAGGTTATTTAATTAATAACTTTGGTTTTGCTGTAATGATTATAGGTGTATTAATTAGATTAATATTATTACCTTTCTCAGTTAAGAGTATGAAAGCTACTAAGAATATGCAAAAGATTCAACCTGAGTTAGCTAAACTAGAAAAGAAATATGCTGGTAGAACTGATAAAGAATCTATGATGGCTAAGAGTCAAGAAACAATGCTTTTATATCAAAAGTATAAGATTAGTCCAGCATCAGGATGTTTATTAGTATTAATTCAAATTCCTATTTTCTTTGCTTTCTTAAATGCAATTTATCAGGTACCTGCAATTTATGAAGGAACAGTATTTGGAATGAACCTTGGTATGACACCAAGTACTGGTATAGGTAATGGAAATTATATTTATTTAGTACTAGTTGTATTAATATTCTTATCAACTATTATTTCTATTAAAAATACAATGAAACAACAAAATAATAATGCTCAAACACAAGAAATGATGGGCCAAATGAAATTTATGTATATTTTCATGGTATTAAGTATTACACTTGCATCATTTAGTTTACCAACTGCAATTGCACTTTATTGGATAGTTATTAACTTATATGCTGTTTGTCAAAATTACATTATTAAATTAATAATGAATAGAGATGAAAAGAAACCTGAAACTTTAAGTGATTATTTAAAGAAAAAGGAAAAGAAAGCTAATAATGAAGAAGTTATAGAAGCTGTTACTAGAGAAGTAAAAAAAGAAGAAGTAACAAAGAAAGTTAATAAAAGTTCAAATAAGAAAGCTGCAACAAATAAAAAGGTAGCTTATAAAAGAAAGAAGTAGTGAATAATATGGCAGTAGTAGTAGAAGCAAAAACAGAATTAGAAGCAATTGAAAATGCTAAGAATCAATTACATACAGAAAAAATAATTTATAAAAGTGAATTAATTAAAGGAAAACTATTTAAAGCATCTACATATAAAGTTGTAGCAACTTCATATGATGAATTAATAAGTGATGTTAAAGAGTTTCTAAAACAAATGGTTGAACCATTAGGAGTTACAATAGAAAACTTTGAATCAAGTGTTAGAGATGATGCTATATATGTAGTAATGTATTCTGATAATAACTCTATATTAATAGGTTATGAAGGAAGAACATTAAAAGCATTAGAAACTTTAGTTAGAACTAAATTATTTAATGAATGGAATGAAGGTATTAAAGTAGTTTTAGACGTTTCTAATTATAAGGAAAAGAGACAAGCTGCTTTAGAAAGATTAGCTGTTAAAACTGCTAGAGAAGTTCAAAAGACTCATTTTGAAATTCATATGGATAATATGAACAGTTATGAAAGAAGAATAATTCATAATAGATTAGCTAAATTTAAAAATATTTCATCTAATAGTGAAGGTGAAGAACCAAATAGACATATTGTTGTTAGATATGAAGCTAAAAAAAATAAAGAAGAAGTAGATGAGTAATTTACTTCTTTTTTTGACTAATAAATTAATTAATGTATAATAATTACTACAAAGGAGATAATATGTGTCGGTTGTCAAAACAAAATTTAATATTTTTAAAGAAAATTTTGAAAGTTATTCAAAATAATAAGAAATATAATTATTATTTAAAAAATGGTTTAAGTGAAGTGGAATCATTAGAACTTACTTTTCCATCTTTACATCATGAGAATGCTGTAGAAATAATTAATTATAAAAAATTATTATTTAAAGAATTAGAAAAAAAATATTAGAAAAAATTTTTTTCAAAAAAATATTTTTAAATAAAAATTATTTCCCGGGAAATAATTTTATTTTTTTTTATAATTTAGAGTGATATAATACGCGCGAAGAGGGAAGTGATCATATGAATGATACTATTGCTGCAATTTCTACTAATAATATTGGGGTTGGTGCTATAAATATTGTTAGAGTATCTGGTGAGGATGCTATTAGCATTGTAGAAAAAATTTTTTCTAATAAAAATTTTTCTTCTGCAGAATCTCATACAATTCATTATGGTTTTATTAAAGATGGTAATAATGTTGTAGATGAAGTTTTAGTTATGCTTATGAGAGCTCCTAAAACATATACTATGGAAGATGTAGTAGAGATTAACTGTCATGGTGGTTATGCTACTACTAATAAGATTTTAGAATTATTACTAAGTAATGGAGCAAGACTTGCAGAACCTGGTGAATTTACTAAAAAAGCTTATTTAAATGGAAGAATAAATTTAATGGAAGCTGAAGGTGTAGAAGATTTAATTGAAGCTAAGACTGATTTACAATCTAAAATGGCTTTAAATTCATTAAATGGAGAAACAACTAAACTTATATCTAATTTAAGAGAAAAAATGGCTCAATTACTTTCTAACATTGAAGTTAATATTGATTACCCTGAATATCAAGATGAACTACAAATTACTAAATCAAATATTAGACCTGTATTGAGTGATATTAAAATAGAGTTAGATAGAATTATTAAAGAATCTGAAAATGGTATTTTAATTAAAAACGGAATTAATATTGCTATAGTAGGTAGACCAAATGTTGGTAAAAGTTCTCTTTTAAATACTTTAATTGAAGAAGATAAAGCTATTGTTACTGATATTTCTGGTACAACAAGAGATATTGTTGAAGGTCAAATTAATTATAAAGGGATTGTATTTAATTTTATTGATACTGCTGGTATTAGAGAAACTAGTGATGTTGTAGAAGCTATTGGTGTTAAGAAGAGTATAGAAGAAATGAATAAGGCAGATATTACAATCTTAGTTTTAAATAGTAATGAGAAATTAACTAAAGAAGATAAAGAATTATTAGAATCTATTAAAGATAAGAAAGCTATTATTTTCTTAAATAAAAATGATTTAGATAAAAATATTGATTTAGATAATATTAATAAACCTATTATTATAGGAAGTACTAGAAATAATGTAGGTATTAATGAATTAAAAGAAGAAATAATTAAAGAATTTAATTTAATAGATATGGGTAGTAAAGACTTAACATATCTATCTAATGCAAGACAAATTAGTTTAGCTAAGGTAGCTTTAAAAGATATAAAGCATGTTATTGAGGAAAATGATAATGATATTCCAGTTGATATGCTTGCTATAGATATTAGAGAAGCTTGGGAAAACTTAGGTAAAGTAATTGGAAAATATTATGAAGATGAATTAGTAGATAATATTTTTGCTAGATTCTGTCTTGGAAAGTAAGGTGTATGTATGAATTTTGATTATGAAATAATTGTAGTAGGTGGTGGACATGCTGGTATTGAAGCAGCACATATATCTGCTTTCAAAGGACATAAGACTGCTTTAATAACTATTAATAAGAAAAATATTGGTGATATGCCATGTAATCCAGCTATAGGTGGTACATCTAAAGGTGTAATAGTAAGAGAAATAGATGCATTAGGTGGTTTAATGGGTGTGATGGCTGATAGAAGTCATTTCCAAATTAAAATGCTTAATAATTCTAAAGGACCTGCTGTTAGAAGTTTAAGATGCCAAGCTGATAAAGTTACTTATCCAAAGAATATGCAAGAATATTTAGATAAGATGCCTAATTTAGATGTTATTGAAGGTATGGTAGAAGATCTTATTATAAATGATAATAAGGTTGAAGGAGTTATCTTAGAAGATGGTAAAAAAATAACTTCTAAAGAAGTTATTTTAACTACAGGTACATATTTAAAAGCTAATATTTTAGTAGGATCAGAAAATAATCCAGGTGGACCTCATGGAGAAAGAAGAAGTAATCACTTATCTGATAATTTAGCTAAGAATGGAATTACTATTCAAAGATTAAAAACTGGTACTCCTCAAAGAATTAAAGCTTCTTCTATAGATTTTTCTAAGATGCAAGAAGAATTTGGTGATGAAAGAATATGGACTTTCTCACATGATTATCCAGCTACTTATAAACCAAGTGAACAAGAAAGATGTTATTTAATTTATACAAACAAAAATACTCATGAATTAATATTAAATAATTTAGATAAGTCTGCTATGTATGGAGGATATGTAACAGGTGTTGGACCAAGATACTGTCCATCTATAGAGGATAAATTAGTAAGATTTAAAGATAAAGAAAGACATCAATTATTCTTAGAACCAGAGTCTTTATATTATGATGATTGGTATTTACAAGGATTTAGTACTTCTATGCCAAGAGACATACAAGATAAGATGGTACACAGTTTGGAAGGATTAGAGAATGCTGTTATAACTAAATACGCTTATGCTATTGAATATGATGCAATAGATCCTTTACAAATTAAACCAAGTTTAGAAAATAAAGTCATAGAAAATTTGTTTACAGCTGGTCAAATAAATGGTACTTCAGGTTATGAAGAAGCTGCTGGACAAGGTATTATTGCAGGTATTAATGCTTCTTTAAAATTAGAAGATAAAGAACCTTTAATACTTAAGAGAAGCGATGCATATATTGGTGTATTAATAGATGATTTAGTAACTAAAGGAACTCATGAACCTTATAGAATGCTTACTAGTAGAGCAGAGTTTAGATTAGTATTAAGACATGATAATGCAGACTTACGTTTAAGAGAATATGCTCATGAAGTTGGAAGTATATCTGAAGAGCAATATAATAATTATTTAAATAGAAAAAATAAGATAGAAGAATGTAGTAATTACTTAAAAGATACTAAGTTAAAAATAACTTCTGAAGTTAGAAAAGTATTTGAAGATAATAATATGGTAGTTCCAGTTATTACTGAATCATTCTATGATTTATTAAAAAGACCAGAGATAACACTTGATTTCTTATCTAAGTTTGCTCGTATTCCTTATGATGATGATATTAAGGAAGAATTAGAAATTATTACTAAATATGAAGGTTATATTAAGAAAATGAATAAAGAAATAGAAAAGTTTAAGAAGCTAGAAGATAAGAAGATACCTGAAGATATAGATTATAGTAAGGTAGGTAATTTAGCTTCTGAGGCAAGACAAAAACTTGAAAAAGTAAGACCAGTTTCTATTGCTCAAGCAACTAGAATATCTGGTGTTAATCCTTCAGATATTTCTATATTATCTGTGTATTTAAAGAAAGAATATGGAAAAGATAATGAATAGAGAAGTATTTGTAAGTGAACTTAATAAAATAAATATTAATTTAACTAATGATATGTTAGATAAATTAGAAATCTATGCTAACTTTCTATTAGAATATAATACTCATACTAATTTAACAGCTATAAGAGACATTAATGATGTATATTTAAAACATTTTTATGATTCTTTAACTATTACTAAAGTAATGGATTTCAATAATAAAACATTACTTGATGTAGGTACCGGTGCTGGTTTTCCAGGATTAGTACTAGCAATATGCTATCCTACACTTAAAGTTACTTTATTAGATTCTAATAATAAAAAAATAACTTTCTTAAAAGAATGTGTTAAGAAATTAAATATTAATAATGTAGAATTTATTTTAGGTAGAGTAGAGGAATTAACAAGTGATTATAGAGATTTCTTTGATATAGTTACTTCTAGAGCAGTTGCTGAACTTAGAATTTTAATGGAAATGAACTTACCTTTAGTTAAAATAGGTGGAGTAATGATAGCTATGAAAGGTAATGTAGATGAAGAATTAGAAAATGCTAAATCAGCTTTTAGAGTATTAGAAGTAGAATTAGAAGAGAAAAAAGAATTTAACTTACCATTTGATGCTGGAAATAGAACATTACTTAAAATAAAAAAAGTAAAAGAAATATCAAATAAGTATCCAAGAAAGTATGCTGATATTAAAAAAAGGCCTTTAAAATAGGCTTTTTTTATGTAAATTATTTCCCGGGAAATAATTTTATTCTATTGATAAATTGATTAAAAATTGATAAAATGTTTTTTAGATAAAATAGGCATAAAGGGGCTGATTAATAATGAAAACTGAAGAAAAAGTTTTACAAGTTGCAATCGAAGATATTATACCTAATAGATTTCAACCTAGATTAGCATTTGATGAAGAAGGATTAAAAGAACTTTCTGAATCTATTAAAGAACATGGAATTATTCAACCTTTAGTACTTAGAAGACTGGGAGATAAATTTGAAATTATTGCAGGTGAAAGAAGATATAAAGCTGCTACTATGGCAGGTTTAAGAAAAGTACCAGCTATTATTTCAGATTTAAACGATAATGAAAGTGCTGAAGTTGCTTTAGTAGAAAATATTCAAAGAAGAAACTTAACACCAATTGAAGAAGCTAAATCATATAAATCATTACTTGATAGAGGATATTTAACTCAAGAATCTTTAGCTGAAAAGATGGGTGTTAGTCAAAGTTCAATTGCAAATAAATTAAGACTTTTAAATTTAGCTCCTGAAGTTCAAGATGCCTTACTTGAAGAAAAGATAAGTGAAAGACATGCTAGAAGCTTACTTGCTTTACCTAAAGAAGAACAGGGTGCATGGTTAAAGAAAATTATTTCTAAGAGAATGACAGTTAGACAACTAGATATGGCAATTAAGAGTGAAAAGGGAGAAGAATCAACTCCTTTAGAGAATGTTAGTGAACAAACTAATTTAAATGAGGTAATATCAGTGAATAATAATATAGAAGTAAATAACGAAGTACAAAATAATATAGAAGCAACTAATGTTAATCCAGAACCAGTTAGTGCTACAAATAAATTCTTTAATTTCTTAGAAGAAAATCCAACTGATATGAGTATGAATAATCCTTTTGGAGCTAATACAGTTGAATCAGTTAATACTAATGATATAGATGTATTAGATAGTGATGATGAAATTACTCCAGTAGCTAATAATATACAAGAAGTTGCTACTCCAAATGTTATTCAAGAAGCTCCTATTACAAATATTTCTCCAAATAATAGTATTTTAGAAGTTAAGAATGAAACTCCAGTATTTAATCCAATGGATACAGTTAATATTTTAGATCCTAATTATTTAAATAATTTAAAGCAACAAAATCATTTAGATTTAGGTTCTGCTATTAATGAAGTAAGAGCTTTTGTTGATAGTATGAATCAAAAAGGATTTAATGTTAAATTAGATGAAATACCATTAGATGGTTCTTATCAAATGACATTAAATATTTCTGAAAATAAATAAGTCTTGCATTGCAAGATTTTTTTTAATATAATCACCTCGAAAAAGAGGTGTTTTTATGTTTTCTAATATTAAAATTACATCTAGTAAAGAAACTAAAGAATATTTAAATATTGATTGTAATAAAGTGAATAATAAAATACACTTTTTTATTGATGATATGGAACATTTATTAGATCTTAATAATGATACTTTTATAAGAGAAAATAAAGAATATTCTTTCTTTTTAAATATAAAAAATAAAGAGTGTGAACTAACACTTAAAAAGGAGCACTACTTCTTGAATATAGAGGTAGAATATGCTAATCTATTAAAGAATAAAAATTCAATTCATTTAGCTTATCAACTAGAGAGCGAAGAGGATCCTGTTGAGTTAGTTATTGAGC
This sequence comes from uncultured Mycoplasmatota bacterium, assembly GCA_946630615.1. Taxonomy (GTDB): domain Bacteria; phylum Bacillota_I; class Bacilli_A; order RF39; family UBA660; genus Ventrenecus. The sequence goes on along the minus strand of CAMOYX010000005.1, from coordinate 15,801 downwards.
TAGGAGAATAATATGATAGAAAATAAGATAGTAGAAGCAATAAAGAAAGCTTTAATAGAGTTAGATTATCCTACTGATAATATATCTGTAGTGGTTTCTAATAGACCAGAATTAGCTGATTATCAATATAATGGTGTATTTAGTTTAGCAAAAGAATTACATAATAATCCTATAGTTATAGGCGAAGAGATAACTAATAAATTAAATGAACTTAATTATAATAGTTTTTCTAAAATTGAATTTGCTAAGCCTGGATTTATTAATTTTACTTTAAGTAATGAATTTATTAATGAAGCATTAAATGAAATGCTTTCTAAACCTAAGTTTAATATTAATTTAGATAATAAAGATACTTATGTAATTGATTATGGTGGACCAAATATAGCTAAACCTTTACATGTAGGACATTTAAGAAGTGCAATAATTGGTGAATCTATTAAAAGAATTTTACTTTATGCAGGTAATAAAGTTATTTCTGATGTTCATTTAGGTGATTATGGATTACAAATAGGTCAAGTTATCTATGGACTTAAAAAGTATAATATTTCTATTGATAATATTACTTTAGATATCTTAGAAAAAGTATATCCTGAAATGTCAGGTTTATGTAAAGAAGATGAAGAAGTAAAAAAAATATGTGAACAAATAACTAAAGACTTACAAGATGGTAATAAAGAATACAATGAATACTTTAAAAAGATAAGAGATATTTCTGGAGAAGATATTTTAAGAATATATAGATTCTTAGATGTTAACTTTGATTTATGGTATGGAGAATCAGACTCTTATAAATATTTAGATAGAGTTACTGATAAGTTAAATGAAAAAGGCTTATTATATGATTCTCAAGGTGCTAAAGTAGTTGATGTAAAAGAAGATAATGACCATAATGAAATGCCACCATTTATTTTTCAAAAGAGTAATGGAGCATATTTATATAGTTCTACAGATTTAGCAACTATAGAACAAAGAATGGAAGATTATAATCCTACTCATATGCTTTATGTAACTGATTTAAGACAACATATGCATTTTGAATCATTATTTAGAGTAGCTAAGAAAATGGGATATGATATTTCATATGAACATTTAGGATATGGTACTGTAAATGGAGTAGATGGAAAACCTTTTAAAACAAGAAAAGGAGATGCTCCTAAATTAGATGATTTATTTAAGGAAGTTAAAGAATCATTTTTAAAATCAAATAGCAAGAATGAAGAAATGAGTGAAAGTGATTTAGATATAATTACTAACGCTATTATTAAGTATGCTGACTTACAAAATAATAGAGAAAAGGATTATATATTTGATATAAGTAAGTTTTCTGAAATTCATGGAAAAACAGGACCATATTTACTTTATACATATTTAAGAATTAATAAGATTTTAAATAATGAAAAATTAGATATTGATTCATTTAATAATGACATATATAATGCTTTTGACAGAGATTTAAGAATTAAATTATTAAATCTATGTAATGTATTTAATAATGCTTTAAATTCAAGAATGCCATCAGTGCTAGGAAGTTATTTATTTGAAGTGGCTATGAAAGCAAGTCAATTCTATGAAGCTAACCGTATAAATGGCTTAGAAGATAAGGAAAAAAAGGATAATTGGCTATTACTATTAACATTAACTAATAAAGTATTAAAAGAAATGCTTAATTTATTAATAATAGATATACCAACTAAGATGTAAAAGGAGATATTTATATGAAATTAAAAGACATACCAAGAGAAGAATTAGAATTAATGAGCTATGATGCTATAGCATACAAACTATTAGAAGAAAGTAATAAGAAAATGAAATTAACAGATATGTTTATGAAAATCTGTGAATTACTTGGTTTAGGCGAAGATGCTTTTGAAGATCAAGTAGCTGACTTCTTTGAAATGCTTGCTACTGATAAGAGATTTGTAATGTTAGACAAAGGATATTTTGATTTAAGAACTAGAAAGTCAGAAAAAATCGTAATTGATGATGACGATGATGAATATGATTATGATTATTCTGATGAAGATAGTATGGAAGATGAAATTGAAGATGATGATTCTTCAATTTATGAAGATGTTGATGACGCTGAAAACAACGATACTACTGATGACGATTTAAAAGATTTTGTTGTTGTAAGTGACGAAGAAGAAGAAAACTAATAATTAATATTTAAGAAAAGAGGTGATACTCATGGAAGAAAAATTAAAAGCTATGGAAGAAAAGTATAATTTATTAAGTGAAGAACTTATGAAACCTGATGTAATGTCTGACTTTTCTAAAGTTAAACAATTATCAAAGGAACAAAGTGATTTAGCAGAAGTAGTAGATAAATACCATGAATATCAAGACGCTAAACAATCTTTAGAAGAAGCTAAACAACTTGTTAGTGATCCAGATATGAGAGAATTAGCTGAAATGGAAATTGCAGATAATGAAGAAAAGATAGCAAGATTAGAAGATGAACTTCAAATCATGTTAATTCCTAAAGATAAAAATGATGATAAGAATATTATCATGGAAATCCGTGGAGCTGCAGGTGGAGATGAAGCTAACATATTTGCTGGAGATTTATTTAGAATGTATGAAAGATTTGCTGAAAAGCAAGGCTGGAAGATTGAAATTAACCATGAAGTACCAGGATCTTCTGGTGGATATGCCCAAATAGAATTTATTATTAAAGGTCAAAGTGTATATTCAAAAATGAAATATGAATCTGGTGCACATAGAGTTCAAAGAGTTCCAGTTACTGAAACTGCTGGTAGAGTTCATACTTCTACTGCTACAGTTTTAGTAATGCCTGAAGTAGATGATGTAGATATTGAGATTAAAGAATCTGATTTAAAGATTGATGTATATCACTCATCTGGAGCTGGTGGACAATCCGTAAATACATCTAACTCTGCAGTACGTATTACTCATGTTCCAACAAATACTGTTGTTACATGTCAAAATGAACGTAGTCAATTAAAGAATAAAGATATGGCTATGAAATTATTAAAGATTAAGATGTATGATAATATGATTGCTGAACAAGAAGCTAAAGTAGGTAGTGAACGTAGAAGTAAGATAGGTTCTGGAGATAGATCTGAAAAGATTAGAACTTATAATTATCCTCAAAATAGAGTAACTGATCATAGAATTGGTTTTTCAGTTATGTCTTTAGATAGAGTAATGGATGGAGATTTAGATCCTATTATTGAAGCTTTAACTACTGAAGATTTAAAGAGAAAATTAGCAAGTGAATAACTTGCTTTTTTAGGTAAAGATATGATTGATGAATTAAATAAAAAGATATTAGAAGAAAGAGGAATAGATTATAACTATGCTTTAGAAAAAGTTAAAAGTGGTTATCCTATTCAATATATTATTGGAGATGTAGAATTTTTAGACTCTACTATAAAAGTTAATGAAAGTGTATTAATACCTAGATTTGAAACTGAACTGCTTGTAGATATGCTAAACAAAAAGATAAAAGAATTAAATTTAAATAATATAAAAGTTTTAGAACTTGGGACTGGTTCTGGTTGTATATCTATTAATATTTCTTTAAACAATGTTAATTCAAGTATTACAGCTGTAGATATATCTAGTGATGCTATTAAAGTAGCAAAAGAGAATGCTTTACATAACAAAGTTAATAATATTACATTTATAAGTGATGATATGGCTAATGTTAACTTTGAAGGATATGATGTATTAGTAAGCAATCCTCCTTATGTTATGAATAGTGAAGATGTTGGTGTTGAAACTAAGTATGAACCTCAGATAGCTTTATTTGGTGGAGAAGATGGTCTTGATTTTTATAGATTAATAATAGATAAATTAAGTAATATAAATAGTAAACCAATTATAATAGCTTTTGAAATAGGTATGCTACAAGGTAATCAGATTAAAGACTTATTTAATAGTAAGTTACCTATGTATGATGTATCTATTAATAAAGATTTAAATGGAAGAGACAGATTTGTGTTTGCTGTAAAGAAAGTTAAATAGCCTTTTTTTAAAGGCTATTTTTTGTTAATATTAAGTTACAAAGAAGAATATGTATTTAATAGGAGAATTGTATGAAAAAGTTATTAATTAAAGGTAACAAAGAATTAAATGGGGAAGTACATATTGGTGGCGCTAAGAATGCTATAGTAGCTTTAATACCAGCTAGTGTTTTAACTAAGGGTAAGTGTGTAATTCATAACGTACCTGATATATCTGATGTAAGAATACTGCTTGATATTATGAAAAGTTTAGGTTCTGAAGTTATTTATAAAAATGAAACTCTTATTATAGATAATAAGAACTTACATAATGAATTAATTAAACAAGAATATGCTTCTAAGTTAAGAGCTTCATATTATTTTATGGGTTCTTTATTAGGTTTATTTAATAAAGCAGAAATAAGTTATCCAGGTGGATGCATTATTGGTAGTAGACCTATAGATATACACTTAGATTCATTTAAGAAAATGAATGTAACTATTAAAGAAGTAGATGGACATTATTTAATGAAGTCTAAGAGTAGATTAAAGGGAACTAGTTTATTCTTTGATTTTCCATCTGTTGGTGCAACTATAAATGTTATGATTGCTGCTACATTAGCAAATGGTGTTACAAAGATTATAAATGCTGCTAGAGAACCAGAAATAGTAAATGTTGCTGATTTTCTAAACTCTATGGGTGCTAAAATTAAAGGCGCTGGAACAGGTGAAATCATAATAGAAGGTGTAGAAGAACTACATGATGGAGAAGTTACTGTAATACCTGATAGAATTGAAGCTGGTACATACTTAATTATGGGTGCTTTACTTGGTAGAAATTTTAAAGTGTCTGGCTTAGTATCTGAACATTTAGAATCTTTATTATTTAAGTTTAGAGAAGCAGGTGTTAAGTATAAGATAAAAGGAAATAGTGTTTATATTTCTAGAACTAGGAAATTAAATGCTGTTAACATAAAAACTACTGTATATCCTGGTTTTCCAACTGACCTTGGTCAACCAATGAGTACTTTTTTGACTCAATGTAGTGGTGAATCTATATTTGAAGAAACTATTTATGAGAATAGATTAAGACATATTCCACATCTAAATGCAATGGGCGCTAATATTAATGCTTTTGAAAAGAAAGCAGTTGTTATAGGTCCATCAAAGTTAGTTGGAAGAAAAGTTAAGGCTACAGATTTAAGAGCAGGTGCATCACTTCTTGTTGCAGGAATGGTAGCTGAAGGAACAACAGAGATATCTAATATTGAACATATATTAAGAGGTTATGAGAATATTGTTTCTAAGTTAAATAAAGTAGGAGCAGATATTAGATTAATTGATGAAGATTAGAGGTAGTTAGTATGTTAAATTTTTTTAAGAATAGAGCTAAGATTAATTATAATAAATCTTTAATTAAATATACATTTGTGTATTCTATTAGTTATTTAATATTATTACTTATATCTAGTATATTTATTAACATGGGAGATATTAAAGATTTAGGTGAAGTAGGTATTAGATTTGGTATTGCTTATTTTTTTATATATTTAATATCTGTAGTATTATCTTTTGTTGCTATTACAAGAGATAAAACTGGTATGAATTTTAAAGGTAAGAAAGAAATTAGATTAGATATATTAGTATTAATTCCTATATTATTTAGTATTATTTCTTTTATAGATTGTTTAATACTATTTAGTAGTAAGTTATATATTCCATTTATATTGTTTATATATTCATTATTTATACAAGAGTTATTTGCTTTAACTTGTGTGAAGATATTCAAAATAAAATAACTTGCATTATTAATAGTTTATGATACAATACTTAAGACGTAGAAAAACTATGTTAAGAATTTAACATGGGAAGAAGGGAGAAAAGATTTATGAAGAGTATTCATCCAACAATGCATGAAACTGAAATCGTATGTGCTTCTTGTGGTAATAAATTTACTGTAAGATCTACTGCTGAAAAAATTGAAGTTGATGTATGTTCAAATTGCCATCCATTCTACACTGGTAAACAAGGTAAAGTAAGTAAGGCTGGTAAGATTGAGAAATTTAACAAGAAATATAATTTAAATCAAGAAGGAAAGTAATTTCCTTTTTTTATTGGTATAATATATTCATGGAGATGATATAAATGAAAATATTTATTGGAACTGATCATAATGGAATAGAAACTAAAGATTATCTAATTAGTGAATTAAATAAATTGGGATATGAAGCAGTAGGAACTAAATTAGTTAATAGTGAAGGAGACGATTATCCTAAGTTTGCTATTGAAGTAGCTAGTAATGTGGCAAGAAATAGTGATTCCTTAGGTGTATTAATTTGTGGTAATGGTATTGGAATGAGCATTGTTGCAAATAAAATTAAAGGAATTAGATGTGCAAGATGTGTAAACTCTGATGATGCTAGAAAAGCAAAAGAACATAATGGAGCCAACATGGTGTCGTTTGGAGGACTTAATAATAATGATGCATTAGATTTAGTTTTAACATTTATAAATACACCTAGTGCTCACGAAGAAAGACATTTACGTAGAGTTGACATGATAAAGGAATTAGATAAATAGTTATGAATATGCGTATTTATCTATACTTTTTTATGACATTACTATCAAGTTTTGCTTTATCAGGTGTTAATTTTAATAAAATAGTTAGACAAAAAGCGTACTGGCAAGTTAGAATATTAGTAGTCTTGTGTACGCTATCACTTGGCTATTTAAGCTCTCAACTAATCATAGCGTTTTTTAACATGTGAGAAAGTGGGAGAGTTAGTGTTAAGTATTGTGATAATTGCTAGTAAAAGCAATAAAAAGTTAATTAAACTCACTTTAAGTGAGTTTTTATTTGGTTTAGATATTATGAATTATTCTTTTAATGATAAATATGATAAGGATGATTATACTATTTTAATAGTTGATAATAATAACTTAGATAAAATATCTAATTATTATCATTTTTATAAAACTCATTTAGTAATATATTCTAATAATGTACATAAAAGAGATTTATCTAAGTCTTATTTACCTTATTATTTAATTAGTAGTAAATATGATTTATGCAAAACTGTATTAAAAATAATAAATGAAATTGAAAATTTACATATATTAAAAGTTAATATAAATAAAGATATTTATTATCTAGAATACAGTAAAATAAACTATATTATTAGAGATAAAGTTTTAAGAAAGATAATAATTAGTTATGGCAATAAGGAAATAGTAGTTAATGATTCTCTTGATTCAATAAATAATCAAGCAAAGGGATACTTTTTTAGATCTCATAGATCTTGTTTAGTTAATATTTATAACATTAATTATGTTACTGAAAAGAGTATAGTATTTAAGAATAATATAAGTATAGATTATTTATCTCGTAGTTCAAAATCTAAGCTTATAAGTCTTTTCAGACAAAGATAAATACATTTAAGACATATTTAAAAATAATTTAAATAATATGTGTTAATTTATCATGCGGAAAGGGGGATTAAAGTGTGATAAAACTCTTTAAATAGATTTATATTATATAGTGCATGCAGTTTTTTGATTTTAATTTTAAATATGATATAATCTAGCTAGAGAGGTGATTTGATGAGATTAGAAGTAAGAGGGGACAAGATTAAGGTTACTGAAGCCATCAGAGATAGAATCGATGAGAAACTTCAAAAGTTGGATCAGTATTTTCCTAATCCTGAAGAGTTAAAGGCATATGTTATTGTACGTGCTAAGAACAACCTTGAAAGTATCGAAGTTACTATTCCAACACCTAAGTTTACTCTTAGAGGTGAAGAAATTCACGAAGACTTATATGCAGCTATAGATTTAGTTGTAGATAAGTTAGTTAGACAAGTTCGCAAGAACAAAACTAAATTAAAGAAGAAATTTAAAGATTCTTTAAGATACGAAATATTTGAAAAAGAAGAAGTTAACGTTAAAGAATCAGACTTGAAGATTAAAAAGGATAAAAAGGTAGAATTAAGACCAATGGACGTTGAAGAAGCTATATTAGAAATGGAGTTAACAGATCATGATTTCTATCTATATTTAGATAGTAAAACAAATGCTCCAACTGTAGTTTATAAACGTAGAGATGGTTCATTTGGTAAGATTAGTGGGGAATAAGATAGGTTTTAACCTATCTTTTTAATTATTTCTTTTAAAATAAGGCTTTTTTTGCTATTATATAGGAGTAATTAATCAAAGAGTGATTAATTTTAGGAGGGTAACAACATGGGAATATTAACAAAGTTGTTTGATAGTGAATATAAAGAATTACAAAAATTTAGAAAGATTGCAGATTTAATTGTAGCTAAAGAAGATACAATGGCTAAATTATCTGATGATGCATTAAAAGCTAAAACTACTGAATTTAAGACAAGACTAGCTAATGGTGAAGACTTAGAAGATATTATGGTAGATGCTTATGCAGTTGTTAGAGAAGCAGACTTCCGTGTACTTGGTGAAAAACCATACTATGTACAAATCTTAGGTGCTTTAGCAATTCATTTTGGTAACATATCTGAAATGAAAACTGGTGAAGGTAAGACTCTTACTGAAACTATGCCAGCTTACTTAAATGCTTTAACTGGTGAAGGCGTACATATCATTACAGTTAATGAGTTCCTTGCAAAGAGAGACTCAGAATGGATGGGTGGAGTATTTAGATTCCTTGGTTTAACTGTAGGATTAAATATGAAACAAATGAATCCTGAGCAAAAAAGAGAAGCTTATAATTGTGATATAACTTACTCTACTAATGATGAAGTAGGTTTTGATTACTTAAGAGATAACATGGTAGTTAGAAAAGAAGATAGGGTATTAAGACCACTTAACTTTGCTATTGTAGACGAAGTAGATAGTATCCTAATCGATGAAGCTAGAACACCATTAATTATTTCTGGTGGTAAACAAAATGCAGCTGAATTATATACTAAAGCTGATATTGCAGTTAAGGCATTAGATGAAGAAGATTATACTTTAGATCAAAAAACAAGAAATGTATCTATTACTGAAAAAGGTGCAGCTCATTTAGAAAAAATATTTAATTTAAATAATTTATATGATTCTGAAAACTCTGCATTAGTACATCACGTTAATAATGCTTTAAAAGCTAATTATGGATTTAATAAAGATGTAGACTATGTAGTTGATAATGGAGCAATCGTTATAGTTGACCAATTTACTGGACGTTTAATGAAAGGTAGACAATTTAGTGAAGGTCTACACCAAGCTATTGAAGCTAAAGAAGGCGTTCATATTAATGAAGAAACTAGAACAATGGCTACTATTACATATCAAAATTTATTTAGAATGTATAAAAAGCTAGCTGGTATGACTGGTACTGCTAAGACTGAAGAAGAAGAGTTTAGAGATATTTATAACATGTATGTTATTCAAATACCAACAAATAAACCAATTCAAAGAAAAGATTTACCAGATTTAGTTTACTCAACTATAGATGGTAAATTCCAAGCTATTGTAAAATGTATTGAAGAAATTCATAAAACTGGTCAACCAATTCTTGTTGGTACTATATCAGTAGAAATGAATGAGTTATTATCTAAGATGCTTACTAAAGCTAAATTACCTCATGAAGTATTAAATGCTAAGAATCATGTAAGAGAAGCTGAAATTATTTCTCATGCTGGTGAAAAAGGTGCTATTACTATTGCTACTAACATGGCAGGTCGTGGTACAGATATTAAACTTGGTGAAGGTGTAAGAGAACTAGGTGGACTTTATGTAATCGGTACTGAAAGACATGAATCAAGACGTATTGATAACCAATTAAGAGGTAGATCAGGACGTCAAGGAGATCCAGGTGTTTCTCAATTCTTCGTATCTTTTGAAGATGACTTAATGAGAAGATTTGGTACAGATAAAGTTAAGAACATGGTTATTGCATTAGGTTTAACTGGAGATCAAGCAATTCGTTCTAAATCATTAACTAGATCTATTGAAAGTGCTCAAAAGAAGGTAGAAGGTAACAACTATGATATGCGTAAGAACTTACTTGATTACGATAACGTAGTTAATGAACAAAGAAGAATCATTTATGAACAAAGAAATGAAATAATTGATAATGAATCTATTCATGATTCAATTAAAGAAACATTTAGAAATACTATTGAAGACTTAGTAACTGGACACTTAGCTCCTGAAGGATACTTAACAGATAAAGACTTTGAAGAAATTGAAGAATATGTTAATACTAACTTCTTAAAGACTACTAAGTTAAATAAAGATGATATTAGTAAGTGGAATAAAGAAGAAGCAAGAGTAATTGATTTTATTACTGACCTTGTAAATGAAGACTATGAAGCTAAGATAGCTGATGCTCCTCATTTTGAAGAATTTGAAAGAGCTATTTCTCTTAGAATTATTGATAACTTATGGGTAGAACACTTAAATGCTATGGAAGCTTTAAAAGAAGGTATCTTCTTAAGACAATATGCTCAAACTAATCCTTTACAAGCATATACTATGGAAGGATATAATATGTTTGAACAATTATTAAATCAAATTGATGAATCAATTGCTAAGTTCTTATTAAAAGCTAATATTGAACAAAATACTCAAATGACACAAACATTAAATTCAGGTAAAACTAATGACACTAAACAAGATGGAGATAAAAAAGTTAAAACAGTTAAAAATGACAAGAAGATAAAGAGAAACGATTTGTGTCCATGTGGAAGTGGCAAGAAGTATAAGCAGTGCTGCGGAAAGTAAGTAAAATCAAGGGTTTTAGAAGATTGATAAGTGAGAAAAAGTGAAAAAACGTGAATTAGATACCTTTTAGATACCCTGAAAAAGACCAGAAATGGTCTTTTTGCTTACAAAAATATTATATAATTTAGTTAAAGAACTCAAAGGCATTGGAAGTGAAAAAATGAAAAGAATAATATGGATATTTGGTGAATCAGCAACAGGAAAAATTACTCTAATTAATAATCTTTATAATAGAGATATTAATACTTTAAATATATTTAATATGAGTGGTAAAAAAATAAGTATTAGTGAAATAACTCTAGAAGATAGAAATAGTGATTATGGAACCATAGAAGATAATACATATTATGATGATTCATTAATCGAAGAAGATAACTTATATTTTAATAAAAAAGAGGCACTTCAAAGAAGAACTGGAATCATGTATGATACAGATAATTTTATTAAAAGCAATAATGATATTTTATTAATCAAAGGCCAAGTAAATGATATGAATCTTAAAAGAGGTAATATAATAGGCAACTTTTTAAATAAATATTCTGGATTAGAAAATTTAAGAATAGAAGCATTTGTTTTACAGGTAACAAATGAAGAAGAATTAAAAAGAAGGATAGAAAGTAAAACCTGGTTTAAAGAACTAGATAATGAAGATGAAAAAGAAAGATTAATTAAAACTATTCCTTTAAAACAGGAAAAACATAAAGAAGATGTCATAAGTACATTTAGTAATTATGACATACCAATATATATAATAGAATCACTTACAGGATCATATAGAATGGAAGGTGTTATAAATGGCAAAAGTAGTAATATTAGGAGGTAATGCAAGGAGTGGAAAAACAACACTAGCTTACATGCTTCAAAAAGAAGGATTTAATAGAATATCGTTTGATTTATTAAATACATATATAGAAGATGGATTAAATATTAATTTTGATGATTTAAGTGAAGAAAAGAAATTCAATTATTTTGAATCTGTAGTTAATGAAGCAATAAATGAATCAGAAAATGAAGATATTAATATAGTTATAGATATGTATGATTATTTGCCTGCTGATATTGATAAATTACAAAATAAGAATAAAGTAGAAGTATACTTCTTAGCATATCCTGAATGTACAAAAGAGGAAATAAAATACAATGTAGTTCACTATGCAAAACCAACTGATTGGATAGCACAAGTTAATGAAGAATACTTAAATAGTTGTGTAGATAGATTTTTTGATAGAAATAAAATGCTTGTAGAAGAATGTGATAAATACAATGTGACTTTAGTAGATACTAAATCAGGTGATGAAAGAAAAGAAGTATTGAACAATTTATTAAACAAAATTTTGAATTAATTAGATACCTTTTTAGATACCAATAGGTATCTTTTTTTCATTCTTCATCACTTTTCTTCACATTAAAAAGAGTGATACAAAATGAATAAAAGTGGGAAAGTATAAAGGTTTAGTGAAGAATCGTGAAAAATAGTGACTGAAATATTAAACGCTCTGACGCTATGTGGCAGTGGTAAAAAATATAAACAATGTTGTGGTAAGTAAAAAAAGCCTTGTTAATAAGGCTTTTTTTATACCTGAAATTAAATCAATCATCATTAGATACGTTTTTTTGAGTATCTAAAACGTATTTAAAATCAAATTGATGTTCTCAATTCCTTGATTTATAAGGAAAAAATATAAAAGTGTCATAACCCATAATGACAGTGGTTAATTTATTGTATAATTGATATAGGAGTTGATATAATGACTAAATATGTAAGAGTAATGGATAAAGATATATCAAATGCTAGCGGTAAAAAATTTAAGCTTAATGAAGTTAATATAAGTGATGAGTGGGATTCTAATGCTAAAACTTTAGATACTATTAAAGGAATAAATTTCTCAACATATGAAAGTATAATAAGATGGATTAGACGAGGAGATACTTTATATGATGTTGAGTTACCTCCTGATGCAGAAGTTATTAAATGCCCAGGTACGTTTACTCCGGATGGAATATATAGAACTAATAAAATTATAGTTAAAAATCCAGTACCTTTAACAGAAGAACTTGTAATGGATTTATATAAAAAATCAAACATACCAGAAAAAACTTATCATGATGTTTTAGCTATATTAGCAATAAGAGGTTTCGAAAAAGTATGTATGGAGCTTATTAAAGATAAAGTAAATAAAGATACAATAGATGAATTTTTAGAAGACTATATAGAGTTTGGCAAAAAAGACATAAATGATAATAATTATGGTTTATATGAAAAATATAAAAACATACTAATTGAAATTAAAAAAGAATTTAAAAATTAGTTCTACATACGTTTTTTGATATTCCAATCAAATCAATAAAAAATATACTTAAAAATATAATATAATTAGAACTGATAGATAAATAGTAATTTGTTTAGGAGTTGAAGTAAAATGTCTAATGAAAATAAAAAAGATTTTAATGCTAAAATGAACAATAGTAAAGATATGCCTAAAATAGTGGAATTAGATAATGAAGCATCAAAAAAATGGGGAGGAAAGACAATGGTTATTGCTCCTCCAATTGATTATGATGAATTAATGAAAAAGGTACCAAAAGGTAAACTTATAACTATTGATGCATTAAGAAAAGCAATTGCAAAAAAATATAAAACTGATATTACTTGTCCGCTAACTTGTGGAATCTTTGTAAACATTTGTGCATGGGCTAGTTATCAAAGAGATAAAAATATTACACCATATTGGAGAACATTAAAATCAGATGGAGAATTAAATGTTAAATATCCAGAAGCAATAGAACTACAAAAAAGATTACTTGAAGAAGAAGGACATACAATTATTTCAAAAGGTACAAAAAATATAAAATACTATGTTAAAGATTTTGAAAAAAGTTTGATAGAACTATAAATTACAATTTATTTAAATAATCGCAATATTAAGTTATTCTGAGTTTCAAGGTAGGAGAGGTCCTACTTTTTTAATTTCCTACTTCAGAATGAATTAATTAAGAGGGCATGATATAATTGATCTAGGAGTTGATATAATGAACTTTAAAAAAATGAGAGAATATACTCACGAAGAATTTGTAAATTTGATATTAAGCTTGGATGAACAACAATTATTGGAGTTAAGTGCCAAATATGGCGGTTACCCTGTTCTATTTAGAATGGCTTTAGATGATAGAATTAGTCACATACCATTTATTCAAACAGGTGCGGCTATTATTATAAGAAATGAAAATGGTCAAATTCTTTTACAAGAAAGAACTGATAGAGATAAATGGGGCCTTCCTGGTGGATGCCAAGATTTAGGAGAAGATTTAAGAGTCACTGCAGTAAGGGAAGCTTTTGAAGAAACAGGAATTAAACTTGATCCTAATGAAATTGAATTAATTGATACTTTATCTGGAGAATCTAGAAAGAATAGTTATCCGAATGGAGATATTGTCTATAATAATACGTCATTATATTTAGCTGATGTGTCAATGGAAGATGCTTCTAATTTAAAAGGCGATTCTGAAACTAAGAGATTAAGATTCTTTAATCCTGAAGAAGTACCTGAAAATTTAATGGATGCAGATTTAATAAAATCATATATTAGTTATATGAATAAAAGACATAAATAAGAACTTACATAAAAGTTGCAATTTATTGCAATTTTTTTTGTTTTAGATACAGTTTAGATACGTTTTTTTGTAAATTTGAATCTAATTCAATCACGATATAGTAATCTTGCGATTAATCTAAACTATAGAAAAGTATGGTATAATTATAAAGGTGATAAAATGAAAAGATTAAATTCAAATCATTTAAAGCTAATCGCAATAATTGCGATGACAATAGATCATTTAACTTGGTTAGCATTTCCAGGATGTCAAAAAATATGGTATGTAATGTTACTTCATATTGTTGGAAGATTAACAGCTCCAATAATGTGGTTTTTCATCGTAGAAGGGTATAATCATACCCATAATTTAAAAAAATATTTAATAAGATTATTTTTATTTGCATTTATTTCTCATTTTGCTTTCTGTTTAGCATTTGGTATACCTTTTATACCTAACTCTATATTTAATGGAACAAGTGTTATGTGGTCTCTTGCTTGGGCAGTAGCACTTCTTGCCATATTTGATAGTGAGATAAACGAAAAGTTAAAAGTGTTATTAATGATTTTAATATTTGTAATAACATTTCCATCAGATTGGAGTTGTATAGCTGTATTTTCAATAATATTTATGAATAAATATAGAGACAATTTTAAAAAACAAATGATAATGATGATGCTTGGAACATTAATGTATGCAACTGTTTATTTTATTTTCCTAGATAAAGTATATGGATTGTTGCAATTGTTTACTTGTTTAACTATTCCAGTATTATATTTATATAATGGTGAAAGAGGTAAAGTAAATCTGAAATATTTATTTTACATATATTATCCATTGCATTTAATTATTATAGGAATTATAAGATTAGTAATATATGGAAATATACCAATAATTTTTAAATAATGATTGTTCGGAAGATTAAGATATTCCGTACTAACAGATGAGAGAAATCTCATCTGTTTTTAGTAATTTTGCAATTAGTAAGTCAAAAAAATAACTAGGTTTTATGTTATAATTAAAAAAATAGATAAATGGTAATTTGTAGAGGAGTTAAAAATGGATATAAGAAAAGTCAAAACAAATACAACAATATCAGTAATATTTATATTCTTATTGTGTTTTATATTAGGAATTATTAGATGGATTAATATATTTAATGAAAATGTTTTTGTAATAACAAAAGAAATCAATTCACATATAACTAATTTTACTATAAGTTTAATGTTGTGTACTTTAATCGGATATTTATTATTATGTTATAGAAAGAAATATTGGATTATTGTAATAGTTGGATTAGTACTAATAAGTATAAATCTTATTTATGAAACAATATTTCCATTTATAAATACAGTAGATTTAATAGATGCGGTTTATGGAGTGGTTGGTGTAATTATAAGTTTAATATATTTATTATTTATTAATAAAAAAGGATTTGATAATTAATTATCGTAAGATTAAGATATTAGGAGAATGTAAAAATTCTCTTTTTCTATGATAA
>CAMOYX010000004.1 GCA_946630615.1 uncultured Mycoplasmatota bacterium | reverse complement strand
CTAAATTAGAATGTAAGTTAGGTTTATTATATAAGTTTAAGAATAATGCAGTTGATAAAGCATTTTTATCAAGTGCTTTAAATTATCATAAAACTTTAACTTTAATAGATTTAATTAATACAGAATTCTTAAAGGGTTTACCTTATAAGAAAGATTATACAAGATACTTCTTTGATTATCATTTTACTAATGATATAGAAGACGCTGTGTTACTTGAGAACATGACATCTAATTGCTTTGGATACATTGTACCTGTAGTTGATAACAAAGAATATCAAACAAGTAAGTTAAAGGTAAGAAGATTAAGCGAGGTAGTAGAAGTAGGTTTAAGAGTAGACTTTAGACATATAAGTGATTTAAAGACTAAGTTAGATAGTTTAGATGAATTACCTAACATTACTTATTTATTTTTAGATAATGTTAGTAGTGGTGATCTTAATTATTTAAAGGGATTTGAATCTACTTATGGTAAGAAAGTATTTATAGAGAATGTAAGGGAGGATTAGATAATGGATACGTTTTTAAGATTTTTGTTTGAATTTATGTCTGTTTTCTTTGATGGGTTATTCATTATCTTAAAAGGAATAGGCAATGGTATAATTCAAATGTTTAACTATAATCAATATATGTTTACAGTTAAGAATTATGCATCTGACTTTGAAGGACCTGAATGGGTGCTTGTTGTTGCAGCAGTTGCTTTAATGGCAATTGTTCTTGGTGCCTTAGCATTTATTATTTATTTTATAATTAGAAGAATATTAAGAATTAGAAAATCTATAGTAGATCAGGAAGAATTACTAAATGAGATAGGTAGTTTAAATGAGAAAGTAGCTACAATGGAAGCAGAGAAAGCTGACTTACTAGCTATGAAGGTTTCTCAGTTAGGATTAAAGCCTACTGAGAGTCCTAATGTAGATACTATTACTAATACAGCTAGTGATACTACAGATGAAGAATCTACAACTGAAGAAGCTAGTAGCGATAATGAAGCTCTTAAAGAGATTCAAGATAGAAGATTTGCTAAGTTATGCTTAGTAGATTATCAATATCGTAACTACAAGATTGAAAACTACAATGGTACTTATTCTTTAGAAGAATTAGTAGAACATTTTAGACAATACTCTGGATATCATTTAAGACTTTTCTATTCAACTGAAATGATAAGATTATTTATTTCAGCCTTAGCAAGTACTAAACTTGTAATTTTACAAGGTATCTCTGGTACAGGTAAAACTTCACTTGCTTATGCATGGGGTAAGTTTATAATGCATGATGCTATTATCGCATCGGTTCAACCATCTTGGAGAGATAGAACAGAGTTATTTGGATATTTCAACGAGTTTACTAAGAAGTTTAATGAAACAGAAGTATTAAAGGCTTTATATGAAGCTGGATATACTGATGATGTTTATGTAACTGTATTAGATGAGATGAATATCGCTCGTGTTGAGTACTACTTCGCAGAAATGCTATCTATTCTAGAAATGCCAAGTCGTGATGAATGGGTAGTAGAATTAGTTACTTCAGTATGGGCAGATGATCCAATTAAATTAAAAGCTGGTAAATTACAAATACCAGGTAATATGTGGTATATCGGTACAATCAATAACGATGATTCAACATTTGCTGTTACAGATAAGGTATACGACCGTGCTATGCCAATAGATATCAATGAAAAGTTCCCAGCATTTGAACCAGTTGATATGCCTCCAATGAGACTTAATGATAGTTATTTAGAAAGTCTATTTAAACAAGCAACTATTGATCACCCAATTAGTAAAGAAATGATAGACAAGATAAATGATATGGATAATTATGTTATTAAACATTTCCGTATTGCGTTTGGTAATCGTATTGTTAAACAAATGCATATTTTTGTAGCTAACTATGTAGCTTGTGGTGGTGCTGAAGTAGATGGTGTAGATTACTTTATAGCTAAGAAGATTTTACGTAAGTTTGAACAATTAAACTTAGCTTATATTCGTGATGAAATTGATGGATATGTTAAGTATTTAGACCAACAATTTGGTAAAGAACACTTTGGGGTATGTAAAGAATACCTACTAAGACTTAAGAAGATGATTTAGTATGAATGAGAATGTAGTAGAAAATGAAGTAAAAGACTTTCAAAGCGTTGAATTAATGAATAATATTAATGATGCCTTACAAGTAGATACTAATTTTGAATCTAGAGAAGTAGATTTAACATGGTTAGATATGTTTGAAACTGCTATGCCTTATATAGAAAATATCTTAATGAATCCAAAGAGATTTATTGTAAATGAAGGTGAAGTAGTTAAAATAGAGCTTGCAAGAAAAGTAACAAGTGAATCTGTTATACACTTAACTCAACATACAAACTTTATTCAAAAGATAGAGGATAATGGAGATGTTAAGCCTTCTAAGATATTAAATATTAATCGTAATGAAAGTTTAGATACTTATGAAAATAGATTTATTTATACTTTATGTCAAAATATGATGAGCTTCTATGCTCAAAGAGTTAAAGAAGGAATAGGAAATTCTTATTCTAAAGATCATAAGTCATTTAAGTATCATGGTAATTCTAAAATAGGTGATAGAAATCTAGATATTAATGTAGAGTTTATTTCAAATGAAGAAAAGAAGATACCTAATAAAGGTAAAGGATCTAATATTCCTTTACCTGAAAGACTTGCTACTTTAAAACTACATGTAGATGGTATAGCAGCAACTGAACTATATAAAACACTTAATAAATTACATGTAGCTCCAGTACGTAGTCCAATTAGAAAAACAAACCTAATTGCTAAGAACCCTAACTTCCAACAAGCAACTATTCTATGGAACTATATTCAATCATTTGATGGTTTAGCGTCTAATCAAGTTAAGGAAAAAGAAAGTTACTTAGATCAAGGCTTATTAAAAGAAAAATATGAAGAAATATTCTCATTAGCTTATAAAACAAGTGAATCTTTAATTACTAATAAACATATGACTAGAAGAGATTTAATTATTCAAAGCTTTAATGAAATATTACAAAATATATTAGAATTTGATGAAGATTTAGATAGAAAGTATATCTTAGATATATTTACTAATAGATTAGATAGTAAAATAAGTGAAGTAAATGAAAGAAGAGAAAAGATATGCTTTATTTATCAAGATGCTATGTTAAGTAATCATAATAGAATTCTAAATTTATTAGATACTTTAAATTAGTAGAAAGAGGAAATTATGAAGAAGATATTAAACAGCTTACCATTTAAAATATTTATAGGATTATTTAGATTTATATTTTATGGTTTTATTATTCTATATGCATCATTTACATTATTTCAAAAGTTTTCTTCAAATGGAAATGTACTTGGATTTAGAATATATCAAGTAGCTACTGGATCTATGGAACCAGTTTATAATGTCGGAGACATTATATTAATTAAAGAAGTAGATAAAAGTGAGTTAAAAGTAGGAGATGACATTACTTATAAAGGTAGTAAAGCAGAACTAGCAGGAATGATAGTTACTCACCGTATTATTGAGATTAAAGAAGAAGATGGAAAGACATTAATTCAAACACAAGGAGTTGCAAATGAAGTTCCTGATCCAGTGATTGAATACTCTCAAGTACAAGGTAAAGTAGTATCAAAATTATGGTTTTTAACTGTACATATTAAGGTATTACAAAATCAATATGTGTTCTTTTTCTGTTTATTTGTACCAATTGTTATTTTAATTACTTTAGATATTTTAGACTTTATATTTAATAAGGATGATGGTGATGAAAAAGAATCTTAAGATAGATTTTCGTAGTAAGAAAAGTAGAAGAAGATTTGCAATACTTGTTAGAACTTTAGCAGTATTTGGAATAGTGGCTCTTGCTAATACTTATGCTTGGTTTGTATTCTTTACTAAGACTAGTACATCAATTCAAGCATCAGTTATGAGTTGGGATATCAACTTTACTAAGGATAATGAAGAGATTAGAGAGTTAGTATTAGATATCGATATGAAACCAGGAATGGATCCATATGAAAAAAGAATTGTTATATCTAACTCGGGTGAGATAGCTGCTGATTATAATGTAATAATGAAAGAGTATAGTATATTAAATAGTACTTATACAGTGCCTACTGATATATCTGAAGCTGACTCTTTAAATAAATTAAAGTATGGTTATCCATTTCATGTATTATTTACACCTACAACAGCTGTAATTAATCCAGGTAATACTTTAGTTGTATCTATACAAGTTAACTGGCCTTATGAATCAAGTGAACCATTCTTTAAACTAAATAATGACTTTATATATGATTCTCAACTAGGTTATGAATACTATAGAAAGAGTGGAGATATATATAGTCCAGTTGTAGTTAGTGCATTAAACTTTAATAGTTTAGTTAGTACTGGACTTTATGTAGAAAGTGATGATGCTGACTCATATTATGGTAATAAGTGTAGTGCAGTTCAAAGTGGCGGTGAATCTTGTTTAAGAATAAGATTACAATTAGAAGTAACTCAAAAGCAATAACTAGTAAGTTATTGCTTTTCTAGTACTTTATTATTTGTTATAATTTAGATAATAAGGTAGTGGTTATATGAAGAGTAAGAAAGTAATTATTTTATCTTTAATAATTGGAGTAATAGTTATTGTTACTGGTATTAGTGTTACTTATGCTTATTGGGCTAGTACTCATGTAAGTAATAGTAATGTAGTTAGATCTGGATGTCTTAATATAGAGTATAAGGATATTACAGATGCAATAAATGCTAGAAGAGTTGGACCAGGTTTTGATGCTAGTAATAAGTATATTTTTAGTATTACTAATACTTGTAGTAACGATGTTAATTATCAGGTTAATTTAGAGTCATTAGAAGGTACTACTATTGATTTATCTAGTATAAAATTAGCTGTTGTTGGTTATAATACTCATGATTATAGAATCAACGATAAAGATGATTGGGATAATTACATTTATAATGAAAATGATGCAGATAATGATTTATTTATAGATAATGATTATTTATTATCTGATTTGGAAGAAATGTCTCCAACATTATCTAATGCTATTAGTTCTTATTTAATTAATAGAAAATTAATTAAAGCTAATGATACTCATTTATATGAAATTTTTTCTTGGGTTGATGGAAGTATAGAAGATAATCAAGAAGAGGAAAGAGAGTGGTATTCTAAGGTTACTGTGACAAGTGTTCCAGCTAAACAAGTTAAAGTCACTTTAGATCCTAATGGTGGAGAATTAGATAATAGAATCTTATATTTTACTGAGGGAGATACTTATGGTAATTTACCTGTTCCTGAGAAAGAAGATGCATTATTTGTTGGTTGGTATTCATATGATGATGAAACTATAAGCGTTACAAATAATTCATTATTAATTAACAATTCTGATCATAAATTAAAAGCAAAATATATGCCATTATCAGGAACTTCTATATTAAAACCTTATGCTTTTCATAATTTCTCTAATAATAGTGGAGATTATATTAAATACTTTGCTCCTTATAGTGGTTATGTTTCTGAGGATATTATTAATAATGCAGTTAATATCTCTGAGAGTGGTGTAGATGCATACGCTTGGGTTGAAGATGAAACTTTATACTATTGGTCTAGTGCTGAAAAGATTTATATGCAAAGAGATATGTTTAATGGCCCTGAATCAGGAGCGTCAAGTTATTTTGTTTTTGAAACAATGGATTTTAGTAGAATTGATACAAGTAGAGTAACAGATATGTCAGGAATGTTTCAATCGTTATCAAATTTGATTAGTTTAGATTTATCTAATTTTGATACAAGTAATGTTACTAGTATGAATTTTATGTTTAGTAATTGCTATAATTTAAGTGATTTAAACATATCAGGTTTTAATACAAGCAATGTTACTAGTATGTATAATATGTTTTGGCAATGTTATTCGTTAACTAGTTTAGATTTATCTAATTTTAATACTAGTAAAGTTACATCAATGAGTGAAATGTTTGAAAGTTGTACTGGTTTATCTTCTTTGAATCTTACAGGTTGGAATACAAGTAGTGTAACTGAAATGTATGGTATGTTTTGGGGATGTGAGGGTCTTCAAACATTAGATTTAACTAGTTTTAATACTTCTAATGTGACAGTTATGGATAAGATGTTTGCAGGTTGCTCATCTTTGAAATCATTAAATATTTCAAATTTTAATACTCATAATGTTACAAGCATGATCAGTATGTTTTATGAATGTGAAAATCTTCAAACGTTAGATTTAACAAATTTTGATACATCTTCAATAATAAATACTGAAAATATTAAATATATATTTGGCGATTGTTGGGATTTAACTAACATAACTATTAATTGTGATAATTGTAGTGTTTTAATTAATTATATTAATTCAAATTATAATAGTATTAGTATTACATGTCTTTAATACAAGAATTCTAAAGGAACTTATATTTTATATAAGTTCTTTTTTAGTACTTTAATATTTGTTATAATTTGGATAATAGGGTAGTGGTTATATGAATAGGAAGAAAGTGATTATTTTATCTTTAATAATTGGAGTAATAGCTATTGTTACTAGTATTAGTGTTACTTATGCTTATTGGGCTAGTACACATGTAAGTAATAGTAATATAGTTAGATCTGGGTGTTTAAATATTGAATATAAAGAATTATCTGATTCAGTTGATCTTAGAAGAATAGGCCCTGGTTATAATGATGGAAGATATGTTTTTAGTATAACTAATACTTGTAATACTGTTATTAATTATCAAGTTAATATGGAAACACTAGAAGGAAGCACACTTGATAGTTCATATATTTATTTATATATGTATGGAGATAATTTATTTGATTTAAAACCTACAATAGCAGATGAATATGATGAATATTATGAAAACAATCAATTAGAAAGCTTTTTTGATAATGAAATGATTTTATCTGAACTTGAAGAAGTTACTCCAACTCTTAATAATGCAATTAAAGCACATAAGATTTATAGTTATTCAATTAAATCTAATGAAACTCATGTATATGATCTATATGCCAATATAAGATATGATTTAGAAGATAACGAAGGCGAGGATAAAGAATGGTATTCTAAAGTAACTGTGGTTAGTGTTCCAGCTAAACAAGTTAAAGTTACTTTAGATCCTGATGGAGGATATATAGATAGTAATTATTTATATTTAGTTGAAGGAGATACTTATGGTAATTTACCTCAACCAACTAAGGATCAAAGCTTATTTTTAGGTTGGTATTTAGATGGAAATGAAGATGGTTATGTTTCTAATAATACTCATTTATTAAAAGATAATAATCATACTTTAATTGCAAAGTACTTAAATATAAGTGGTTCATCTTTTTTAGAACCTTATGCTTTTTATAATTATGTTGATAATTATGAAACTAATGAATATGGAGAACTTGTAGCAAGCCCTTTTATTACATCTGTACGACCATATAATGCTTTAGTAAATGATGAAATTATAAATAATGCATACTTAATTTCTGAAAGTGGTGTTCCTACTTATGCTTGGGTTGATGGCAATACTTTGTACTACTGGTCTACTGCAGAAAAGATTTTTATGCAGCAAGATAAGTTTGAAAATTCTACTTATGGGAATAATTTTTTTGAAAATTTAGAAACAATTGATATATCAAGAATTGATACAAGCAAGATGACTGATATGTCAAATATGTTTAGTAATCTAAAAAATTTAGTTTATTTAAATCTTAATGATTTAGATACATCTAATGTTAGAGATATGTCTCAAATGTTTTATTATTTAAAAAATATTGAATTAGATTTTTCAAATTTTAATACAAGTAATGTTACTAATATGGATGCAATGTTTGCTTATTCGTCTATTAATAATTTAGATTTATCACATTTTGATACAAGTAAAGTTACAAATATGAGTGCTATGTTTTCTAATAGTAGCTTTTCTTCTTTGGATTTATCAAATTTTGATACAGCTAATGTATTAGATATGGGTGCTATGTTTTATAATTGCAAAAATTTAAAGACAATAAATTTATCTAACTTTATTACCTCAGGTGTTACTAATATGGCTACTATGTTTAGTTCTTGTGATAGTCTTATTAGTTTAGATTTATCAAATTTTGATACTTCAAAAGTTACTAATATGTCTAGTATGTTTAGCTATTGTGATAATCTTATTAGTTTAAATTTATCAAGTTTCGATACCTCAAGTGTTACAAATATGAGATGGATGTTTGAACGATCTTCTTCTTTGAAATCTTTAGATGTATCAAATTTTAATACTTCAAATGTTGAAGACATATCGTATATGTTTGCAGGGTTATCCTTGATAACAAATCTTGATTTGTCCCACTTTGATACTAATAGTGTAATTTCTATGGGTGGTTTGTTTTCTGGATGTAATTCTTTAAATAGTCTTGATTTGTCAAATTTTGATACAAGTAAAGTTACTAATATGGCCTTAATGTTTAATGGTTGTAGTAAATTAACTACTTTAGATTTATCAAATTTTGATACTAGTAAAGTTACACATTTTACACGTATGTTTGACTCTTGTGGTTCTTTAACTAGTTTAAATATTTCAAATTTTGATACTTCTAGTGCTGAATATATTGCTAGCATGTTTAAGTCTTGTTATTCATTATATGAAATTGATTTAGCTTCTTTTAATACTTCTAATATTTCAAGTATTCAATATGTTAGGGATATATTTTATGGAGCTTCTCGTCTTAGAAATATATCATTTAAGTGTGATGATAATAGTTACTTATTTAGTTATATAAATAATAATTACGGAAGTATTAGTGTTACATGTATAAATAAAGAACCCTAAGCTTAATTGCTTAGGGTTTTATTAATTGCTATTTCTTACTTGTGTGAAGTTAATTGTTGCTACAAATTTTGCTTTACCATTAACTATTGTACCTGCTTCAGTATCATCTTCGTTGTCCATAGTTTCTGTATCAACATCATCATTCCATTTAAAGAATACTCTTATAGTAGTTGATGCAGTATTATGTTCTATTGTTCCTTCTATATTCCCAGCTTCTTCAAAAGTAACTATTTCTTCATCATTTATCTTATATGCGTACACTATTAAGTCTTGTACTTTAGAATCTTCTGATACTGCAATACTAATGTTATAGTTAAAATCAACATCAGTGTTTGTTGCATCTATTTCTATATCAAAGTAGCCTTTTGATCCTGGTGCTATTACACCATCACTAACATATGCAGATGATTCAAATACTGGGTCTATCTCATTTGTTAGAGTGTTTTTACCATTTATATTCTCATCATTTACATTTATTTGCCACCTTGCAATGTTTCCAGTTATATTACCTTTTAGAGATTCTCTATACTTAGCCATAGTAGAAGAGGCAGTGTATATTAGAATTGCAAATACTAATAAAATTGTAATTATAAATATATTTCTATTCTTTTTCATAATTATATTCTAACATAAATATTTTTTTTTCTAAATATATTATTTCTTAGGTTGTAAAATTATTTTAGTTGATATATAATTTATTTAGCATAGGATGACTCGCTATGTGAAAAGAAAAAGTAAGAAAGGAAATAACGTGAAAAATTTAGGCTATGTAAAAGTTACAGCCGAAAAAGTTCATAGGCGTAAGATTTTTGCAAGAATTGTAAGAATCGTGTTTATATTTCTTCTAATGATACTTGCAGTTTCGTACTTTTTCCTTTATGTAATCTTTAAGGTAGGAAGCTTTACTGTTTCTCTAGATCGTAATCTAGCCAATGATAAGAACATATATTTATCTGAAACTGGTAAAACAGATGATACTCAAAAAGAGTTATCTGCTATTTCACTAGATTATATGGATAATATATCTAAACATTGGATAAGTGAAGATGTAGATACAGAAGCAGACGGAAGTCATAATGGGCCAAACTATTTTGCTTACTCATTCTATGTAATGAATAGAGGAAGTGAAACAGTAAATTATTGGTATGAGACTGATATCGATGATTCAATTAGAAACGTTGATAAAGCCATAAGAATTATGATTTACCGTAATGGTAATCCTACAGTGTATGCAAAGAGAAATGGAACTACACATGAACCAGAAGTAGATACTAAACCATTTTATTCTGAGGATGAGGGGATTGCGGTACTAGAAGAAAGGGAGGAATTCACACCTGGATCTATAGATCGATATACAGTCGTAATATGGATTGAGGGAGATGATCCTGATTGCTTAAATGATTTACTCGGCGGGGAACTAAAGATGCATATGGATTTTAAGGAAGAGCATATTTCTTAAAATGCATATTAAAAAAAGTAGAAGGAGAATTAGATATGAATAATAAAACTAAAAAGAATAAAAAACAAAGACGTATATTTTTAGCCATTTTATTAGTTGTACTTACTGGTTCAGCATTAGTATCAAGTACTTATGCATGGTTCACAGCTAACCGTACTGTTTCTATTAACTCAATCAATGTTAATGTTTCAGCACAAAATGGTTTACAAATTTCAGCTGATGCTACAAACTGGAAGACTATATTATCAAATGAGGATATTATTGAACCTGCAAGATATGCTACTGCAGTAAATCAAATTCCTACAACATTATCACCAGTATCTACTGATGGTACTATTAGACCTAACGGATATTTCGATATGTACGATGGTTTAATTGCTGCTAATGATGCCGGTGTTTATAAATTAACTGCTACTCAAATTGCTAATGAAACTGCTACTCCAGCTGGTGGAAGAGCTAGTGCTGATGGTAAATATGTTGCATTTGACGTTTTCTTCTCAGTTAATAAACCATCTAAGATTTATTTAACTAACTCAAGTGGTGTTGCTTTAACTGCTACAAGTGCAGCTTCAGGTATTCAAAACTCATCAAGAATTGGTTTTGTAATTGAAGGTAATGCTTCAAGTGGTACTGCTGTTGCTGACTTGCAAGCTTTAAAAGCTACTGCTAATACAACTGCTAATATTACTGTAACTGATGAAACTGGTACAGATGAAGTAGTTCAACAAAAGAACTCAATTATTTGGGAACCAAATAATAATGTTCACACAGCTGCTGGTATTTCTAATGGTAATGACAATTACTCATCAATTACTGGTACTGTAACTGGTGCTACTGTATGTCCATACTATGGTGTTAAGGCTGCTATTACTGATGGTGTAGATTTAGATACTACTGATTCTACAATCGTTACAGCTATTAATGATACTAGAAGTGGTTATAAATTCATTTCTACTAACAATGGTGCTGAAGGTGGTACTAACGTATTTGCTTTAGACAAAGGTGTTACTAAAGTTAGAGTATACATGTGGGTAGAAGGACAAGACATCGACTGTGAAAACACAGCTTCAGGTGGATCTATGGACTTCAACATTGGTTTCAGCTTAGACAATGAATAGTTAATTTAACGTAAAAAAAAGCACTTATAGTGCTTTTTTTTAGTGCTTACAAGTTGACTATGTACCTAGTTTTTTATAAACTTATATAGTAGGTGGTACTATGAAAGAATTGACAACTAAAGAACTTTTAGAAGTTTATAAAAAGATAGAAGAGTACTTAGAATTCTTAAAGAAGAGTATACTGGTGAACGACAATGAATAACGAGATTTTAAAAAAAATTGAAGAGAATACTAAATATATTAACGAATTTAAGTTAGAAACTACTAAAGGTACTAAAAAAGTTATTGAGGAGTTTAAAAGAGACGCTCAGAATAAAAGAAATGAATTTGTAAACAAAGAAATAGATAAGTTTAGCAAACTTAAGAGTGAGTTTTATAATGAATTAAAGGAAAGATATACTAATAACTATCCTAAAGATTATTCTTTTGAAAAAGAAAAACTAATAGATAAAGTTAATGAATTTACTGAAATTATTAAATTTAATGATCCGTCAATGGATACTCCAACTAAGCTTGGTTTAACTACAATTGAAAATGATTTATTAGACTATGAAGCAAATAATTTAATGATGATAAATCAATTACTTAAGAAAGCTATTTCTATATTTAGAAGAGCATCTATAAACGTTAATAAACATGATTTTGATTATTCTATGTTTACTTATGTTTATATGACTAAATTCTTTAAAGTAGAGAATGAAGAGAACTTTGATGTTTTAATGAAAGATTTATTTGAATCTATATACTGGGAATGCCCAGATATTACTATGCATTTAAAGTTATGTATTAAATCTATTTGTACTAAATATCAAAAAGAATTAGATAAATATGTATTAAAAGTAAATAAAACATTTTTTGATGATTTAGTTACTTTAGATAATTATATGAATTTATATGCTGGTTATACTGATGCTTTAAAGAAATATAATGAAACTGATGATAAAGTTATTACTGATTTATTTGTTAATGATACTTTAAAAATAAGTGACTTCTTAGAAGATGCAAAGTATAGAAAAGATTTATTGAACAAGTATTTAGTAAATACTGACTTTGGAATGTTAGATGCTAATGGTAAAGTGGAATTCTTTAAAAATATATTTGAACTTAAGAATATGCTTGAAGAATATACTTCGTATATTAAATATAAGAATTTAATAGATGATTTACTAAAAAGATATAAGACTAAAGAATCTTATAAGGGTAAATTAAAAGAAAAAATGACTGAAATTTCTAAAGAAGAGGCTAATAGAAGTAAGATATTAAAAGTATATTTAAATAATGCTGGTAAATCTTTCTTTAAAAAGATAGATATAGAAAAGCAAAAACAGGCTAAGATAGATATAAATCAATCTATTAAGAAGTTAGATCAATTATATAAAGATTTAGAAGATGATAAACTAAATGATGAAATTAGTAAGTTAACTGATACTAAGAGTATAAGAGATTTATTATTAATAGCTACTAGAAACTATAAATATGCTAAAGATATGTTAACTGTTAAAGATGGTGACAAAGTAGTTAATAATCCTAAGGAAGAAGTAAATGATTTATTTAGTTATGTTTATAATGCTAAAAATCAATTTATTAATACTATAAATTTAACTAATGAAGAAGATGTATCTTCTTTAATAGTTAAGAAATGTAATTTATTAAATATTAAAGTAAATAAGGAAGCTTTAGCAGAGCCAAATAACTTACTTACTGATATAAATAATATAGTTCTAATAGAGACAATTGATAATAGTAATATCAGTTTTGATTTAATAAACGAATTAGTAGAAATTAGTAAATTATCTTAAGAAGATATATAAAATATCTTCTTTTTTTATAGTAATTTATAGTATCTATTTATCTATTATGGTATAATTATTGTTATAAGGATAAAAGGATGATGGTGGTGATGCAAATGAATAAACTACACAAAGTTGCTAGTGTATTTGGTTATGTTATTTTCTCTATTATTATTACATTTGCATTATATGCTTTTATCTCAACAGAGTTATTAAAGAAGGATTATGTTGATGTATTTGGATATACATACTTTATCGTTTCAACAGGTTCAATGAGAGATGAATTAGATGTAAATGATGTAGTTATCGTTTCACTAAATGATACTTATAATGAAAAGGATATTATTACTTTTAGAGAAGATAATGAATATATAACTCATAGAATTGTATGTATTAGTGGTGATACTTATACAACTAAAGGCGATGCAAATAACACTAATGATAATCCTATAGTTAAAGATCAAATTGTAGGTAAGGTAGTATTCCATTTTAGTTTATTTACTCTTATTAAAATTGTTGGAGTTATTATTATTCTATTTATAATATTTAGTTTCTTAAATTTTGATAAAATACTTACTAAAGTAATGCAAGAAGATGCTAAGAAGAATAACTCTAAGAAGAGACTTATAAAACCAAGTAAATTAAAACTAGATATCTTAAGTGGTAGTAAAAGAAAACTAGAGCTTACTTTTGTAGGACATGTACAAAAGATACTAGCTTTAAATCATCCAGAGAAGAGATTTAGTTCAAGTGAAATAGATAAGTTAAAATTCTTATATGCTTTAACATTAAATCTATTATCCGGTAGTGTATCTGAACTTAATTACACTTTAGATAATCCAATATTTACTGAAAAATATGATTATAAATTTAATGATATAGGATTTAGTAATAGTCTTAGAAATAGACTTTATGTAATGCCGATTACAGTTTATTTAGAGATTATGATACTTTCTATTTTATATCATAGAGAAGAGTTCTTTGATGCTACTTATAAAGTATTAAAGTATAAAATAATGGTTGATAAAGACTTTAATACTTTAAAGAATTATAACCAAGATGATTTGGTTAATGTGAATTTAGCTATTCAAGGTTTTTCAAAGAAACTAAACGTTAGCTTGAAAGAAGTAGAAGATTACATAGATGCTAGAAGATTCTTAGACAGCGAAATGTATTAGATAGGAGGGATATAGATATGAATAATAAAAAGATAAATAAAATATTAACAGTTTTATTATTAGTAGTATCTATATTCCTTTTATATGAGTTTAATACTACTAATACTAAAGCTGAACTTGATGGAAGTGCTTGGGATGGAGAAAGTGTTGCACTTAACTTCTTAGGTGGTTCTGGTACTAAAGACAATCCTTATTTAATTAGTAATGCTAATGAATTTATTTATTTTAAAAACATCTTAGCTTCAGATGATTCTTACTTAAATTTATATTATAAGTTAACTGGTAATATTAATTTAGGTAATAATAAAATTACTTCAATTGAAAACTTTAGTGGTGTTATAGATGGTAATGGATATGCAATATATAACATTTTAATTGAAGATAGAGATATAGAAGAAGGTTTATTTAGAAACTTTAAAGGTACTTTAAAAAATATAGAAATTAAAAATATTAAATCTAATTTAACTAAAAGTAATAGTTATTTAATATCAGATAAATTAACTAATGCTAAGTTGGAAAATATAATTATTAGTGGTGAAGTTAGTACAACAGTAACTGATGGTAATTCATACATTATAGCTAAAGAAATTACTAATTCTAAATTAAATAATATTTATTTAGATACTAATGGTACTAAGTTATATGAAACTACTACTGATAGTGAATATACAAAGGTGTTTAGTCAAAATGAAGTAGAAAATACTACTTTATATAAAGAAGATAGTATAGATACTTTAAATGAAGATAATACATATACTTTTACTTATAATGAAGAAGGTATGTCTTTATCTATTAATTCAAATAATAGTAGTTATAATCTTTTAAATCCAATTAGAGCTCCTTTATTAAAATCTCCTATGACTAATGTAATTACCTTACATAATAGTGGTGTAGAAGATGATACAGTCTATATTAATGATTTGGATTCTGATTACTATTATTACAAAGGATTGAATTATACTAGTGGCACTACAAGTACTGACTATGGAACTCCTACAATGGATAATAAGAATTATTATAATGATTCTAATTTAGTAAGAGTTCAAATAACTTATGATGGTACATTTAATAATAAGACTGGTTATATTAGTTATGATGAAGAACAAAGTAAGTTAGTTTATTATAAATATTATCCAGTTGATGGTAATAGTATTACTATTGATTTAATTGATAATCCATTTGCAGGAAGACCAGATGATTATGTATTTAATGGTTGGATTACAGAAGATAATGATATTACTTTAAGTTTAGATAGTAGTTACTTTACTAGAAAAGCTACTATACCTGTAAGTTACTCTGGTGGTAAACCAAAAGATATTAATGTTACATTTACAGCATCATGGTTATATCATCCAGCTGCTACTGTAAGTAGATATTCTGATATTAATAGTGCTATTAATGCTTTAGATAGTGCTGGATTTGTTAAGGTTGATGCTATCGAAGAAATATACAGTTATAAATTATCAAGAGATTATTATACTTATACTGAATTAAATTTAAATGAAAGTGCATATGGGTACTTGAATGAATATGGAAATCCTTATTCTGAAAGTGATTATTGTTATAGAACTGGTTATGGTGGATGGTGGGGTTATGATTATTATAATTGTGATGCCTATACACTTCATGAAGCTGGAGAAGAGTATGATCCTAATTTAACATATTATCAACTTGGTAGTTATGGTATGAGTCAAGTGAGTACTCCAAGTTATGATACAGAGTTAGTCGAAAGAAGAATAGATCCTAAGTATGATGGTATTAATATGGCAGGTTTCTATACAGGACCTAGTTCAACTACAAGTTCTTGTACAAACTATAATGGATGTGGAACATTTACTTTATTAAATTACTATGATAGTAATGGTAATGAAAATATATTTGATGAGAATAAAACTTATTATTATTTTGTTACAAGAGACACTAATATAGTTTATTTAGATACTGGTACAGGTTCTTCTTGGTCAAGTACTAAGCCATTTACTTTAACTAGTTATTATAATGGAATAGATAGAAGAAATAATGCCTACTATAATATGAATAATAGCTATATTAAAGCCTATACTGATACTAGAGTTGAGTATGTAAAACTTTATACTACAAGTAGTATTAGTTCTTCTGGTAGTGCAAATAGTTCAAGTAACTCTGCTGCAATATATGGTAACTTACATAACTTAAAAATAGGTAGAGGTATTACTAATAATGGTAGTTATCGTAATGCTTATTATGTAGCTGGTGGAAATAACTCTGGTACTAAGTCAGATAGTAAGTATCATTTAATAGTTGAATCTGGTGATTATTATTTTATTTCTGCTACTGATTGTAATACTAGTACAAATACAACATTTGATAATCCTTTAGTAATTGCTACTTATGGTAATGATTATGATAGAGTTAAAAATAATAAAGACGATTTAAAAGTTTATGAAACTACAATGGCTCATTATTATAATAATTTAAATGGAGATAATGCTACTTTTGGAGTAACTCAAATAGTTAAGAGTGGTACATTTGGTAGTGGTTTATCTGCAACTGATTATACTCAGAGTATATATGTTTCTGGTCTTTATGGTAGCATGGCTACAACAAAGTTAAGGGTTATTGTTGAAGGTGGATATGTTAATACTTTGAATGGTGGCCCTGGTACTAAATCAAGTCAACAAAATATTTCTACAGTTTATATTTATATGAAAGGTGGAGAAGTTGGTAGTTTATTTGGCGGTGCAGGACGTGTTGAAAGTTATGGTAACCGTATAATTCAAGCTACTGGTGGTAAAGTTGATTATGGTTTATTTGGAGCTTCAAATGGAAGTTCTACAGTAGATTTAAGTAATATGAATGCTCAGATTAATGATGATACATACCTATATTTAGGTGGTAACTTTGAAGCTGGTGATGAAACATTAGTAAGTAATGAAGCTACTAGGTATGATGTTACAGCAGGATCTGTATTTGGAATTGGTGCTGGAAGAAGTTCTAGTACAAATGTAGGTAGTGCTGAAAATTCGTATATCATTGTTAATGATAACGCAACTATTAGAGGCAATATCTATGGTGGTGGAAACTTTGCTGCAACAGGTATTACAAGTACTGGTAGTTCTTGTGAAACTAAGATTAAGTTACTAGGAGGTACTGTACTTGGATCAGTTTATGGTGGTGGTAACCAAAACGGAACTGGTTCTTCAAATATTTTAGGTGAAGTTAATATTACTTTAGATGGTGGAAGTGTTAGAGGTTCTATTTATGGTGGATCTAATATTTCTGGTATTATTTATGGAGATACTATAATTAATTTAAAAACAGGTAGTGTAAATACAGGAGTTTACGGTGGTGGTGAAGGTAATAACACTGGCGTAGAAGGAAATGTATTAGTTAATGTTGGAGTAAATGGTGAAACAGATAACTCTAAATTAACTATCAATAAAGTTTATGGTGGTAGTGCTTTTGGTGTAGTTAATGGCTCATCATCAACTGCTAATAGAAATGCTACTACAAAAGTTAATGTATATTCTGGTACTGTTACAGGTGATGTATTTGGTGGAGCAGAAGGTGATAATACTTATACTCCTCATGTATATGGAGATGTAATAGTTGATGTACTTGGTGGTAATATTGGTAGAGTATTTGGTGGTAATGATAAAAAAGGTTACCCTGAATTAAACTCAACTGTATTATTACATGGTGGTGTAGTAGGTAATGCCTTTGGTGGTGGTAATGCCACAAGTCAACCTCAAACATTTATTTATTTAGATGGTAGTACAATTGTTAATAATTTATTTGGTGGATCTAATACAAGTGGTACTGTTAATGAATCTTCTGTTGTAGTTTTAAGTGGTGAAGCTTCATCAATTTATGGTGGTAACAATGAAGGTGGTAGCACAACACTTGCTAAGGTTAGGGTATATGATGGTGAATTTGGTAGTGTGTATGGTGGATCTAAAGGTAGTGGTGCATCATCTGGCACAACTTATGTATACTTTAATGGTGGAGATGCCGATAATATTTATGGTGGAGGTAACGCTGCTTCAACTACTGAGTCATTTGTTTATGCAAATAAAAATGGAGATGATCCAGTAGGTAATATATTTGGTGGAGGTAACGCTGCAACTGTTAGTACTACACATGTATATTTAAATGGTACTGATGTTACTAATGTATATGGTGGTGGTAACCAAGCTGGTGCTACTACAACAAATGTTAATCTATATAATGGTGAAATAACTAATATCTATGGTGGGGCAAATCAAAGTGGTAATGTTACAACAAGTAACATTCTTAATGCTACTTCTAATAATTTACCTAGTGATTTTAATACTTTAACTCCATATAAAACTATTAGTGAAGGAGAAAGTGAAACTTATAGTAATGATGGAAATGTAACTCCTTCAATTAATATTTCTCAAACTTCTACTACTGAGTATACTGTTACTTTAACTTATACTAATAATACTAATAAACAAATGGTTGGAGTAGATGGTTATGCTAATGTATATGTTGCATGGCAAAACTCAAATTCCTTTAGAAATGGTTATTATGTTGATAGTACTAGTTCTTCTCCAAATTTATACACTAATATAAGAACTAGAAGTAGTAATAGTAGGAATAAATATATAACATTAACTATTGATTATGAAACTACTAGTGAGATATCAATTCCTGCACATAGTACTTCATCAATATATTTTGTTATTAAAAATAGTTATAGTCCAAATCTTGGTGCTTTGCCAGATTATACTAGTAGAAATAATTTATCTCATTATAAGTTAAAGGATATTATAATAGGACAAGGTTATCCAAATTATATTCCTACACTTCCTAGTGTTACATTAGATGAACCTAGTGATTATGAATCTATTACAACTGAAGGAATAGGTTTAACTTCATCACTTAATGTAATGAATTATAATCCTGATTCAACTTATCGTAATTATGTTGAAGTAAGTATTACTGCTACTAATAATACTTCTAGTGATTTAAATGATTATGTTGCTAGTATATTTATAAATGATCCTAATGCAGTACTTGCAGATAACTGGGGTGGAGCAAATATTACTCATGAAGATGGCATGTGGTATTTTGATGAAGTAAGTTTATATAATCCTAATGCTCCAATTACTATTTATGCAAATCAAAGTAGAACTGTTACATTCCATATTTATACTAATAAAGAAGCTAGTGATATAGGAATAGTTACTTCAAGTAATAATAATTTTGTTAAAGTAGATAATATTTATGGTGGTAATAACCAAAATGGTTTAACAAGTAATGCTAATATTACATTATTAAAGAGTGGTTCTTATGGAAATATTTATGGTGGAGGTAATTATGCTCCTACTGGTGTAAATAATATTTCTATTACTAATATTAAGAAAATTAATAATGTATATGGTGGAGGTAATAACTCTACTACTAATACAAATGCAAATGTATCTATTACTAATACAAATATTCATGAAGACGTATATGGTGGAGGTAATAGAGGTAATGTTAATTCAAATACAACTGTAAATATAGTTAATACTAAGATTTTAGGTAGTGCATTTGGTGGTGGTAATGCCGCTAGTGTTAATGGAAAATCAATAATTAATGTTTCAGGAAATACTAAGATTAATGGAAACTTATTTGCGGGTGGTAACTCTGGTACTATTGGTGTAGAAAACTCTATAACTTCTAGTGCAACAGTAAATGTTACTGGACTTGATATTGGTGGAAATATCTATGGTGGATGTAATACTTCTGTAGTTAATGGTAATGCTGTAATAAGAATTGGTAGTGCTGTTAGTGATGATACTATGGCTAAGGGAGATATTATTATTAATGGTACAGTATTCGGTGGAGGTGAAGCAAACTCATCAGGAGATGCTAACTTCGACTTTAAGAGTTACGCTGTAATGAATGGTACAGATGTTAAAATAGATGGTGAATCATATTTAGATAATGGATTTGCATTTACTTTAAAAGGCTCTATATTTGGTTCAGGTAATGCCTTACTTACTAAGGGAGATGCTATAGTATATCTTGCTAATATTGGTTCAATTACTAATATTAGTAGGAATATTTCAATTCAAAGAGCAACAAGAGTAACAATGGATAATGTAGTAATGGAATTATCTGGAGCAGAAGATAGTACTAACGATTATTCATCTGTTAAGTATTCACTTAATAGAATTGATGAATTAATACTTGTAAATTCATCAACATTATTGGTTAGAGAAAATGCTAATATGTTAAAGAGTTTTAAGAGTATGTCTAGAATTAAGGGCGTATTAGTAAATGAAACTGTTACTATTAATGATGGTGAACATGTAGTAACTAATGGTTCAGTTAATAGAGTATTAATTAGAAGTGAAAAAGTATTAAATGTAACTACTAACCAACAAGCTACTGCTTATGGTGTTGTAAGTGGTATGGCATTTATGGGTATGTATAATGTATCAAGTACTGGTTCTATTTCAATGGGACTTTATAGTAGTGAGTACGATAATGGAGATGCTGCAAATGCAGGTTTATTAATTACTGGTGGTACATACATACTTGGATTACACTCTGAAAATCATGATATTACTAAAGATGGTTTCTACACTAATTCATTAAATCAAGATGGTACAAGAATAGTTACTGATTATGTTGTTCCAACACCTCCTGAAGCTGAATATTATATGTGGGCAATAGGTGTTCAAACAGATAAGATTGAAATAACTTTAGAAGCATCTAAGTATTCATCACTTGGTACTTTATCTCAACCAATGAGTTTATATCCATATGGTGGTACTGAATATAGAGTTGTTGGTTTTAATGCTGATGGTCTATTAGAAGGAGTAGAAGTAGTTGATTCTTCAATTATTCCTAAGATTGCTCCAATAGGTACTGAACCTGATCAAAAGATTGGTTTATCTATGAAAGCAGAAACTAGTGAATGGACATTCAATGGTTCAACAGATTTCTTCTCAACTAATCATGGTTCTTATGATGGAACTACATATTATAAAAATGATATTACAAATTCAGCTCCTAAATTTAATTTCTATTTGTATCACTCTAAGAATATTAGACAGAATAAAGATTTAGGAAATGTAGTTATTACTTTACAGGTTAAGTATCCTAAGAATGAATTTGAATATGAATTAAAGTATTTAAGAATTACAGTTAATATTAATACTATAGTGTTCGATTTAGAAGATGCGTACGATGCTTCAATTACTTATGGTAAGAAATATGACTTCCCAGCAGCTACTGATGTTAATATTACTAAGAACTCTCAATTTACTGCTTACTTCTCATTATTTACTGATGGAGATCCTTATGTATATGGAGAAGTAGGAGAAGAAAATACATATAAGAGAGTACTTACATTAACTAAAGCACTTGCTCCTGGTACAAATATTACTTTAATAGATTCATCTTCAGATAAAGTTGGTACAAATTATTATTATTACACTATTACTGAAGCTGATTATAATTATTTTGTTAACACGTTAAGTTATGATGCTCAGGTAGAGTTGCCGTTCTCTAAATTTATAAGGATGGACTCGACGGATCCTAATAACCATTATGATGATCATTTAAATGATATCTTGTATTACTACGAAGATGAAGTAGCAACTAATGAAGAGTTCTTGTTTATATTTGATTTTGCTAATGCTAATGTTGATAGTTCATTATTAAATGTTACTAATAATATTGGTATTGAATTACAAAAACAAAATGGTACTACTTTACGTACTACACTAGGTATTAAACAAGAAATTATGAAATATACTTTATATGAGAACTCAAATATTAACTTAAGTTTAAATGTTACAACTAGTGAAGGCAATATTAGATATGATCAAGATTACAAGATGAACTTAGCTATTGAACCTACATATCCAGATGCTGGTGGTGGTGTTAAGGTTGTAGATACTAACTACGAGTCAAGTAACATGGGTTTAAATATTACTTTAGTTGATAGTATGGATACTCAAATTTCTGGTGATGCTTTATCTGGTGCATCTATTACATATGATG
This sequence comes from uncultured Mycoplasmatota bacterium, assembly GCA_946630615.1. Taxonomy (GTDB): domain Bacteria; phylum Bacillota_I; class Bacilli_A; order RF39; family UBA660; genus Ventrenecus. The sequence continues at coordinate 12,550 of CAMOYX010000004.1, read as the reverse complement.
GTAATGTTTATCATGCAGATGCAACTGGTGTATTTAGAATTAAAGTCGGAGAAAAAGTATCTAAGACTACTCCAAAACTAACATTTAATACTACTGAATCTTTACCAGTTGGAGATTATACAATATTTATTAAAGTATTTGCTTCTCAAGATGGTTTACATGATGCAAATGATATGGCAAGTAATACTCGTGAGATACCTGTTACATTACTATCTAATGATAATGTTATTAAAGTATCAGTTAATGATAAATCTAAGATAGTACATGCAAGTGATGGTAAGACTTTAAATGGTTCTAAGAATATAATAGTTTATATTGCATCTTCAATGAGACTTAGAAATCCAAATTTAAGATTAGAGATTCAAAGAAGAAGTGTTAATAGTATTGATTCTACATCTTATAGTAATGTAACTTATGATAATTTATTTAGTACTAACTTAACTTTAATGGCTAACTCAGGAGTATTTGGTTTAGTACCTATTAATCCTAATGAATACTTTGTAACGAATAACATAGATACTACTAATAGTTTTACTTATACTTTAGCAGATAATCCTCATTCAGGCACTTATAGATTAGTATATTCTTTATATGATAATAATCAGTTAATAGATTCTGATGAAGAATATATAATAGTACTTGAAGATGAAGTATCTAATTAAATAAACGCTATGTAAATAAGAAAGGTGTATATCACCTTTCTTTTTTGTTAAATTCTAATAGTTTATGGTATTATTATAATTGTAAGGTGGGATGTTTATGAAAGACATAGAATTACTAAAGAGTAATGGGGTAGACTTAGAACATGGTCTAGAATTATTAGGAGACCAAGAAATGTATGATGAAACTTTAGGAGATTTCATTACTGACATTGAGTCAAATTTTAATAATTTAAAGAATTATAAAGAAAGTGGAGATTTAGCTAACTATGCTATTATTGCTCATAGTTTCAAGAGTGATTCTAAATACTTAGGATTTATGAAACTTGCTGAGTTAGGACTTGCACATGAAATGGCTGGTAAAAACGGCGATAAAGCATATATAGATACTAACTTTAATGAATTTGTTCAAGAGATAGGAAGAATGTATACATTAGCTAAAAAATACCTAGGAAGGGAGTAAACTCATGGATACAAAGATTAGTTTAAGACCAGTATTTAATGAGAAAACTATTCTTATTGTAGATGATTCTAATTTAACTAGAAATCTAATTGAAAGAGTATATAAGGAACAATATAAAGTATTAATGGCTGCAGATGGAGATCAAGCTATGCAAATAATTGATGTTATGCCTGAAGGTTCTATTGCAACTATTTTACTTGATCTTAATATGCCTAACGTTAATGGCTTTGGTGTTTTAGATTACTTTAGGGAAAAAGGTTATTTAGAAAAGATTCCAGTTGTAATAATAACTGGTGAAGCTAATGCATCTGTGATAGAGAGAATTAAGAAAGGCTATAATGTAGCTGCAATATTATTAAAACCTTTCTCAGTACAACAAATAGATTCAACTGTAACTAAAGCAATTAATGAATGGAATAAATGAGAGAAGTATATAAATACTTCTTTTTCTTTTTATTTTATACGTGTTATAATTATTATATTATTAAAGGTAGGGAAGTTATGAATTTTATTATTAATAAATCAGTATACTTAGTTATTTTAAGTATTATTTATATTTTTACTTTATCTGTAATTTATTTTTCTAAAAGAAGAATGAATAATTATGAGAATAAGATTTATAAGACTATGTTAGTTAGTTGTTTTATAGGATTATTATTACAATGGATATTTACATTCTTAGCATTTAATTCTCATATTTATCCAACTATAATTATTAATACTATTTCTAAGGCAAGTTTAGTTCAATTTGTATTCTTTATGGTATCTATGCTTAAGTATATGTTAGTTATTTCTAATCCTAAGAAAGAAGTATTTATTATTAATTTATCTACTATATTCTTAGCAATATTATCTGTTATTATTTGTTCTTTAAATATTAGTTATTCAGTTAATTTTACTGAATCAATAGCATATTCTTATGGTACATCAGTAATATTTACTTATATAATAGCTATATTTATAACTTTCCTATTATTAACTACTTTAATTTTTAAAAGAAAGAATATTTCTAAAAGAAAAACTGCACCTTTATATTTATTTATAATGCTTGCATTTATTATATCTTTTGTACAAATAAGATATCCTGAATTAAATCTAATGATTATTGCTGAAGCATTCTTATGCTTCTTAATGTACTTTACAATTGAAAACCCAGATATGGCAATGCTTGATGAAGTAGACGCAGCAAGAAAGGAAGCTATTAAAGCTAATAAAGCTAAGACTAATTTCTTAGCATCTATATCAAAAGACATTAGAAATCCTTTAACAGCTATAGTAGGTTTATCAGAAGATGTTAAAGCTAATTCAAATCAATTAAGTCCTGCTATTAATGATGATTTAACTGATATTATTGCTGCATCAAATAGAGTATTAGAAATAGTTGGCAATGTATTAGATATAACAAACATTGAACAATCTCGTATGGATATTGAAAATGTTAGTTATAACTTTAATAAAGAAGTTATGGAAGTTGTTAGAATATGGCAATCTAAAGTGCCTAGTGAAGTAGAACTAAGAGTTAACTTTGCAAATAATATACCTTATGAGTTAATTGGTGATAAAGTTCATATTAAACAAGTAATAGATAATTTACTTTCAAACGCGATTAAAAATACTACTAAAGGCTTTGTGGGATTAGAAGTTAAATGTGAGAATGTAAATAATACTTCACATTTAATGATAATAGTAAGTGATAGTGGTAAAGGTATTGAAACAGATAAGATAGCTACTTTATTTAATTCATATGATAATATGGATGATGAAGACGTATTAAGTGAAAATAGTAGTGGTGTAGGGCTATCTGTTACTAAGAGATTAATAGATATGATGAATGGTAGTATAGATGTTAAATCTGAAGTAGGTAAAGGCTCTATGTTTATTATTCAATTACCTCAACTAATTCAAACTATGTCTAAACCAGTTGATCCAACATTAAATGAAAATAATTATGTTAATAACTTTGGCTTTAGAAAGATATTAATCGTAGATGATAATAAAGTTAATATTAAAGTTGCTGAAAGAGCTTTAGCTAGATATGGCTTTGAAATTGAATCTGTACTATCTGGCACTGAATGTTTAGAAAAAGTAAAAACTAAGAAATATGATTTAATATTCTTAGATATCATGATGCCAGGGATGAATGGTGAACAAACTTTAGTTGAATTATCTAAGATAGATAATTTTGATACTCCAGTTGTTGCTTTAACTGCTGATGCAGTAGAAGGTGCAAGAGAAAAATACTTAGCAGAAGGATTTGATGGATACCTTGCTAAACCATTCTCAAGAGAACAAATAGATGAAAAGTTAAGAGAAGTATTAAAGTAATACTTCTTTTTTAGTGTCTAATTTTAATGTCTAGTTATTAATTATACTTTTTATATAAATATATAATTGTTAGAATTTATATATAATAGGTGATAATAAATGAGAACAAGATATAGAAATAGAGGAAAGTACATTACATTTGGAGGTATATTCTTTTGCTTATTAATAGTACTTATCTTAGGTATTATTTTTTTACCTTCTAAATCATATTCAATTACTTTTATGGTTGATGGGGCTACTAATAATGTTATAAGTAAGGATGGAAATGTAGATAGACCTGCTGATCCTATAAAAGAAGGTTATGCTTTTATTGGATGGTATTTAGATGGTGAGTTATTTAACTTTGATAGAAAACTTGATAATGACACTATTTTAGAAGCTCGTTTTAAGGCGTTAGAAGATAGTGAATCATTTATGGTATATTTCTCAGTTGATAACGTTATTACTCATACTAAGGAGATTAAACAAGGTGAAAAGGTAGGAGAAGTAGTAAGTCCTAATGTAGATAATAAGAAGTTTATAGGATGGTACTTAGGTGAAGAGTTATATGATTTTAATAATGAAGTTAATTCTTCATTTACTTTAGTAGCTAAGTTTGAAGAAATAGTTAATGATGAATTAGCTATTAGTAATGTTAGTTATTCATCTACTACTAAAAGTGTAAGTTTATATCCTAGTATTAATAAAGATGTTAATGTAAGTTACATGTATTCAATAGATGGTGCGTCATACCAAAGTAGTAACTATTTTGATAATTTAACATATGGAAGTCATAACGTAGTAGTTGAGGCTACTCTTAGTGATAGTAATAAAGTATATAAAGAAATTACTATTTATGTTAACAAGATAAATGCACCTCAAGTAGTTTCTTCAAATACTAATATAACTAATAATGATGTAACTTTAAGTGTAGTAAATAAAGGTAATTTAGATTTATATATTAAATGTAATAATTCTAGTTATGTTAAATCTAGTAAAGATACTTTATTAAAAGAGAATAATACATGTACTTTTAAATTAAGTGATGGAGTTAATTATTCGGATGAAGTAAGTTATACAGTAAGTAATATAGATAAGACTAGTCCAATTATTACTAGTAACTTAAGTGTAAGTGAAGTAACTACAAAGAAAGTAGTATTAACTAGTAAGGGAGTAGATAACTACACTAAATCTGATAATCTTATTTATAAATATACTATGAATGGTATTACTAATAATGATGGAGTATTTGATAATGTTAAGTATAGTAATACACCTTATAAAGCGAGTGTAGAGATTATAGATGAAGCTGGTAATATTAGTAAAGAAGAAATTGATAATGTTAGCTTAAAAGCAGTTAATACACCTGTAGTTAATGTTTCTAATAATTATAAAGATAGTATTACTAAAGATGATATTGTCTTAGAAGTATTAAATAAAGGTGAATTTGATATTCTAGTTAATGGTGTAAAAGTTAATAGTAAAAAAATAAATATAGTAAAGAATGGGGAATATGAAATAAGTTTATCTGATGGAGTAAATACATCTTTAATTCCATATTCTATTAAAGTAAGTAATATAGATAAATTAGGACCTGTAGTTACAATAAAGAGTGAAGAAATTACTACTAAGAAGATAGTATTAGATGTAGAAAGTATTGATAAACCATCTAGTGATTATATTTCAGGTAGTAGTGTTAATACTTTATATAAATTAGATGATGGGGAATATCAAAGTGATTCATCATTTAATAATTTAGTAGCTAATAAAGAATATAAAGTAACTATTAAGTCTATTGATGAAGTAGGTAATGTAACTAAAGTAGAAAAAGTATATAAAACTTTAGAAATGCCTATACCTAATATAAAACTAAATAATTATTCTTATACTAAAGAAGATATTTCATTTATTTTAATAGATGGTGAAGATGGTAATAATCAAGATATGAATTTAGTTTATTCATATGATAATAGTGATTATACAGCTATTAATAAGAATGCTTTAGAAAGTATTAAATATCATAATAATGAAAATAAAACATATATATTTAAATACTATGATGGAGTAAACTATTCAAATGAACTAAAAATAACTATTAGTAATTATGATAATGAAGCACCAGTTATAACTAATCCTCTTATTTCTAAAACTACTAGAAAAGTTTCATTTAATCCAATTGTAACTGATAAAGAAAGTATTGATAATATTACTTTAGAATTTATGATAGATGATAATGATTACACTTCTAATAATACATTTGATAACTTATTAACAGGAATTCATACTTATAAAATTAAAGCTACTGATAAAGCAGGTAATCAATGCGTGTTAGAGGGAGAAGTAGAAATATTAAAACCTATTTCACCTACATTTAATTATAATGATGATAACCAAGTAATAACTAATAAAGATATTAATATTAGTGTTACTAATAAAACTTCTGATTTAGTATTACAAAAAGTATTAGATAATGGTTATGAAGAAGTTAGTGAAATAGTATTTAGTACTAACCATGAAGAAAAATATGTATTCTTTGATGGAGTGAATAGAAGTGATGAAGTATTAATTAAAGTAACTAAGATTGATAAAGAAAGTCCAGTTATAACAAGTATTAATACAACAAGCTTTACTACTAAGATAGTCATACATCCTCTTGCTAATGAAGAAGTTACTTATTCATATTCTTTAGATAATGTAAATTTTAGTAATTCAAATGAAATTAGTAATTTAGAAGCAAATACTAATTATACAATTTATATTAAAGCAAAAGATATTGCGGGTAATAAGACTATAGAAACTGTAAATGTAAGTACTACTAATGTTACTAGTCCAGTTATAAATAAGAGTATAACTAGTCTTACTAAAGAAAATGTTATATTAACTAAAGAAGAAGATAGTTTTACTACTGTATATGGCGAGAGTGAAGAAGATGTTTCTTCTACTAATATAAAGAATGGGGATGCTACTTTATTTAATAGTATTACTCTTACAAGTAATAAAACTTATTACTTTAGAAACTATGAAGTAGTAGATAATAAGTATTTATTTAGTGATGTAACAGTAGTTAATGTAGATAATATTGATAAAACTAAACCTACTTTAAATAATATTAGTAAAGAAGTAACTACTAAATCTATTAAAGCTTTAATAGATGCAGTGGATAATAAGAGTAGTAATTTAGTGTATGATTTAGAATTAAAATTAGGTGATGAAGTAGTAGCTACTTCAGATTCTAATAGCATAGAAGTAGATAACTTAACTAATAATACAACTTATAAATTAGTTTATAAGATAACTGATGAAGCATTAAATGTATTGGATGGAGAAGAAAATATTACAACTTTAGATTTACCAAGTCTAAATCTTACAGTTAGTAATTCTTTTCTTACTAATGAAGATATATTACTTTCTTTAGGTAATATTGATAGTAGTTTTACTATTTATTCATATGATGGTAATGCACTAAGTTTAATTAGTAATTTAGAAGTAAGTGAAGGTAATTACTTTATTACTATCTTAGAAAATGGCACATATAGTTTTAAAGTAAGTGATGGTGTAAATTATAGTAATGTATATTCAATTACTATTAGTAATATAGATAAAGTTGCGCCTTTAGTTATTAATCCTGTAGCTTCTATTTCTAATAATAGTTTAGTTTTAGAAGAAGTAGATAATAATTTATTTGAAGAAGGTGCAACTTATAGCTATATTTTAAGAAAAGTTGATAATGATAATAATGTATTAGAAGAAAATAATTATTTAATTAGTACAACAGAGATTAGCAATTTAGAAGAAGGAAACTATGAATTATATATCATGGGAGTAGATAGTGTAGGCAATAGTAGTATTTCTAATAGTCCTTTTGAATTTAATATATGATATACTTAATGTAAGGTGGTGTAAGTAGTGGATGCTAGAACAGCAAAAGGTAAAGTACTGATAGTTTTACTAGTATTAATCTTATTATTAACTATATTAGCTGTGTTTTATTCAGTATATGATACTAGAATTAATAATAAGAATTTAACTACAATTAAAAGTGGATGTTTTAAGGTTAGTTTTCTTTCTAGTAGTAATACTATTAACATGATTAATAGTTTACCTTTAACTGATTTAGAAGGATCTAATCAAAAGCCAATTAGCTTTAGTATTTTAAATACATGTAGTAGTGTAGAAAGTTATAGTATTTTAATTGATACTTTAGAAAATAGTACTATTTCTTTAGATAGTATTAAAAGTAAGATAAATAGTGAAACAAGCTTATTATTAAGTGAAAGAGATAAAGTAAGTGAAGAAGATGATAGTATATTACTTCTTAGTGACTTTATTAAGCCAAATGAAAATAAAGCCTATAATCTTAGACTATGGAAGATAGAAGGGACAACAGACGATAATAATAATGAATTTCATGGAAAGATAATAATTAAGTAATGCATATTGCATTACTTTTTTTTATGTTATAATTAGGTCAAGGAGGATAGGATGCTTAAAGTGAGTTTTAATAACAATTTACTATTAAATGAGTACGACTCATTAAAAGTTGATTATTTTTTATTATTTCCTTTAGATGATGTCGACCTCATACTGAATTGTTATAACGTAGAAGATAAAATAGCTATATTAAGAGAAGCTATTTTAAAGAAAGAGAGGATAGAAACTATAATAAATGAAACCAAATAGGATTTTAAATTTACATGTCGCTAGCCTAGATTTTATTGCAGATAATGTAGAATTAATTAGGGATCAAGGATTTGATTCAATTCAAACTGCTCCACTTCAAACTACAAAGAATGAAGATAGTGGTGAGTGGTGGATGCTTTATCAACCAATAGGTTTTAATATTGGTAATAGAATAGGTAACGAAGATAGTTTAAGAAGACTATGTGATAGAGCACATAGTGTAGGATTACAAGTTTATGTAGATGTTGTAATTAATCATTTAGCTGGTGCTGATGATGGATCTTTAATGCCTAATCTAAAAGATGACAAAGATTTAGTATATCAAGAAGGTGCTTGGAAAGAGAGAAGCCCTATTACAGATTGGAACGATAGAAATCAAGTTATTACTAAGTCTATTGGAGGACTTCCAAGTTTAAATCAAAGTAATTATTTAGTTAAAGAAAAAATATTTAGAATGATGGATAGGATGGTAGAACTAGGAGTAGATGGTTTTAGACTAGATGCTGCTAAGTCTATTGCTCTACCTAATGAGTCGTGTGACTTCTTCTCTATATTAAGAGATAGATATCCAAATAAGTTTATATATGGAGAGGTATTAAATTACCCACAATACTTTATAGATAAATATGCAGAATATATGCATGTTTTAACTGATTCTAATGGTTCAAGCAATGATAGATTAGTTAAATTTGCAGAAACACATGATACATATTTATCTGATCCTCCATCTAAAGGTGGAATGGGTTACACTAAGGAAATGCCTGTACAAGATATTAAAAGAAAATATCTAGATTTATGTAGTAGATATTTAAATACATTATTTTATGCAAGAAATTATAATGATGACTGGCATGAATGGAAGAGTAGAGAAGTAAAAGATGCTAATTATAGATTAAAGATGTAGCATCTTTTTTCTTTGTATTTTCTTAAATATCCTTTATAATATAGTTATGGAGGATAGGAAATGTCATACGATAAAATTATAGACAATATTTCATGTGGGATAAGTGGGGAAATTGACAAAGTTTATAAAGATGCTAGTGGTAAAAAACTTACTGAAGAGCAAGAGAATAAGATTAAGCTTCTAGATGAACAAAAGGAAAATGTTGTTAGAGCTCAATTCTTACCAAGAAAGAAGTGCTTGGAAGAATTTGCTCCTATCTTTAGCAAAATGAAGGGTAGCGAATATAAGTATATTGAAGTACCTATTTTAGTACCAATGGTAAATAGTACGTTAGATTATAGTTTAGATCAATATAAATTTATTTTAGGAGTTTATGCGAAAGCTGAATATGTAGAGAAAGTAAGAGAGTATATTACTACATGTTTTAATAGATTAGATGTGCCTGCAGATAGGTATCTTTTAACTAAGGATTATATACATAATATGTATCTTTTTGCTGATGCTTTAGCTTCATATGAGGACTTTTTTACAAGTGTTGTAGCTTTTCCAAATAGATCGGATGAAGTTTATTTAGTTCCTGAAGTAATGAAGCAATTTAGTATTAGTTTAAAAAAAGCTTATGTTAGTGCAGGATTTGGAGAAGTGGATATAGCTGAAGCTTTAGGTGATTATTTATATAGTTGCATGTACTATAGAATTAATAATAAATCTAAAGATATTGATTTTGATATTGTAAATAAAGAAATTGATCATATTGTTACTAAAACTTTAGAATATAGACTATAAAATAGTCTATATTTTTTATATAATTAAAACTAAGAAAAGGGATTAGTATGAATCATAAAAGATTAGTTACTATTAGAGTGTTACTAGTATTTATTTTTATATTTCTAATATATACTTTATTTATTGATTTAAAGTATTTCTTTTATGATGCAAGAATATATGATAATTTTTATGCGAGTAGTTTAAAGAATGGTAACTATTATGAAATAGATCCAATACTTGTGGCAAGTGATAATATAAAATATCAAGGTGTTATTAACTTAGATAATTATAAGTGTTATTTACAATTAACATATTATGATGAGGAAGGTAATGCTACATATAAGTCTATTAAGAAAAATTTAGATAATAGTTATACTAATGATATAAATGTATATGTTAAATATTTAAATAGTGATAAAGGTTCTAATGATTATTTTTTTTATTTAGAGGATTTTGTAAGAATTTTATATTATTTATTGGATGATGATACAGAAAGACATGACTTTGATGATGGTTTAATGACTAATAAGGAGTATGGAGAGCTACATTTAAAGGAAACACTTAAATATCTTGAATTAACGCACTAAATATGCTATTATAAGTGCAATTACACACAAAAAGGGGGTTTGTGCGTATGAAAAGTGTTTACTTATTACAGGCTAAGTATGTAAAAGAGATTATATTTTATATTCTATTAGATATTGCTAGTTTCTTTGTATTTAGTGCAGCTTTTAATAATGATTTATTTGCTATAACAAGAGCTGAAACTAATAAGAGTTATGCTGTTGTTTATAAAGAAGAAGATACTACTAATTATAATTTAAATAATAAAGATATTATTAATATAGAAGTTATTAATGCTACAGTTGCATCTCAACCTTATAGTATTGTTTTAAGAGTTAATAAGGATAGTATTGATAATTATAATAACATTTATGTTTATTATGATAATACTGAATATTTATTGAGTGATTTATATAGAAATGAGAATACTGAATATTATTACTTTTTATTAGGTAATGGTAGTATAGAAGATCAATATACATTTATTCCTTTTGGAATATATACAAAAGATAATATAAATAAAACAATTAGTTACGATATTATTAATGAAATGGGAATTGACATTAATAATGTTTATATTTATTAAACTATAAAGATAATCTTTATAGTTTTTTTATTATTTATTTAATAATTGAATATTAAAATTCTTTTTGCTATAATCTTCTTAGAATAAGAGGGATTGGCAATGAAAGAAAAAGTTACTTTTAATTATGCAAATGGTGAAACAAGTGAAAAAGCTTTAATAGCACACTTTAAATCTATAGATGATTTACACCCAAATATTAAAAATTTACCAGTAATGGTAATTGATAAAAATGAATTTAATAATGGAAATAAAGTATTAGAATTCTATTATCAAAAAGATGGTTTATATCAACCAATTATTGATGATGCTTCATGGAAAGAAACAAAGGGAGTTATAACTGATATTATTAAGAATAATTTCAAAATGACTCCAGATGGAAATGAAACAACATATTTAGTATCAGTAGAAGGTAATACTTTTATGGCTAATGTTAATGAAGGTAAATTACTTGCTTTAACTGAAACTCAAGTTGCATCATTAGAAAATCATTTTAATGCTAAATTAGAAACTATAAATAATCAAAGTAACGTAGTTGCTAATCCAAATGAAATTAGTGAAGTAGCTGAGCCTCTTGCTAACGATATAGCACTTGCACCTGCACCAGAGATTCCTCCTGAAGCTATTACTAATCCAGTAAATAATAATATTAATTTAATTAATCCAGTGGCTCCTGCTGTAAGTGATTCAGTTATGCCTGAAGCTCAGGAAGTACCAGCTACTCCAATAATTAATGAACCAGTTTTAAATGCTTCAGTAGCACGAGTTGTTGCTGATACTCCTGTAATTAGTGATCAAGGTGCTCCTGCAATGGATCTTGTAGCGCCTGAAGTAGGTGATGCTCTTCCAGTTACTCCTGCTATTAATGAACCAGTTGCTGCTCCAATGGATGCTCCTTTATTTGATACTCCTCAATTAGATGAGAATACTATAAGTGAAACACCTCAAATTGATTTAAATCAACCTGTTACTGATATTCCAGTAGTTGGTGGAGTAGGTAGTGAAGCCAATGTTACAAATGATAATTTCTTAATTCAAGATGATGGAAATAACGATGCTTCAGTGTTTGATTTAGGTGTAGCACCTGTAGTAGAAGAACCAGTTAATACTAATCCATTAGATATGGAACCTCTTAATACTGTTCCTCCAATTGAAACTAACGTTACTACTGAAGATTTAATTAATGAAGTTAGTCCTGTTAGTGATTCAAATGAAGATAGAATTAGAGAATTAGATAAACAAATAAATGATTTAATGATTGAAAAAATGAGATTATTAAATGAAATAGCAAATAAATAAGAGTACTTTTTAAAAGTACTCTTTTTATAAATCTACGTTTACTACTTCTTTTATTTCAGGTATTTCTCCTTTTAGGTATTCTTCTATATTATTTTTAAGTGTTACATCTTGAATATTACATGTTGCACACGCACCTGTTAATTTAACGTATACTATACCATTGTCATATTTAATAAATTCTATATCTCCACCATCCATATTTAGGAAAGGTCTAACATCTTCAATTTCTTCTTTAATCTTTGCTTCAATATCAGTTTGAGTCATATAGTAACCTCCTTTTTGTTTATTAATTATAGAATTTTTAACTTAACAAGTAAAGTTTATTT
>CAMOYX010000003.1 GCA_946630615.1 uncultured Mycoplasmatota bacterium | reverse complement strand
GAATATTCAATGATTATGCATAAGATGGATATTCATAACAATTTCTATCCTTTAAAAATTTTTCCTAACAAAAAATTTGAAAATATAGAATTTGAGCCAATAACTATTTTTTATGGAGGAAATGGTTCTGGCAAAACAACTCTTTTAAATATAATTAGTGATTCAATTAATGCTTCTAAAAGAAATATTGATAAAAAAGGTGAATTTTTTGATCAGTATGTAGGAAAATGTAGAGAACATTGTGAATTGATACATCTAAGTGAATGTAAAAGTATTAAATACATTTCGAGTGACGATGTATTTGACTGTTTGTTAGATTTAAGAGCTATTAATTCAAATGTTAATAGAAGAAAAGAAGATTTGATAAACGAGTACTATGACTATAAAAATGCATCTTCAGAAAGATATAACTCAAGTCTAAGTCAATATGAAGATTTAAAAAATAAAGTGGATTCTAATAGAATGACTGTATCAAAATATGTTAGAACTAGATTAAGAAATAATAATATTATACAAGAATCAAATGGAGAAACAGCATTAGATTTTTGGCAAAATGAAATTGAAGATAATGCACTATATATAATAGATGAACCTGAAAATAGTTTATCCGCTGAGAATCAATTAAAATTAAAAACATTCATTGAGGAGTCTGCGAGATATTATAATTGCCAATTTATAATTGCAACACATTCACCATTTCTATTAGCGCTAAATGGAGCAAAAATATATGATTTAGATATTGTTCCAGTTAAAGCGAAAAAGTGGACAGAACTTGATAATGTAAAAGTATATAGTAGTTTTTTTAAGGAACATAGCAAAGAATTTGATGAATAAATAAATGTAATATTTTTATATTTTCAAAAATTAGACACCTTTTTAAATGGCTTTTGAATGATAATAAGTATGACATAATTAATATAGGAGTGATAATTAATGACTAAAGAAGAATATATAAATATAGTTAATGAAAATATGCTGCTTGATGAAAAAGGAAAGAAAAAATTAGTAGAGCAAATTAAAAAATATTATGAAGTTAAAAATAGTGTTATAGATAAAGCTAAATATAATTTTGGAGATACAGTAAAATTAAAAAAAGGAACTTTATTACATGGAACATATAAAAACCTTGATGGTCTAAAAGAAATATTAAAAGATGGATTAATATCAAGTTGGTTTATAGATGGAAGACTTTCTAAATATCCAAGTAGTGTTGGTGTATGGAACTTAAAAAAAGATTATTATTTAAAAGATTATATTAATTTTTATTCAGGTGGAACTATAATGTATAGTGGAATTTTTGAGAATGGGGTTGATACCAAAAAGAATCAAACAGCAGTTATTCCATATAACGAGATGAATAATATTTTAGATACAGTATCAAAAATAGATTGCCATATGTGGACTTTAGAACAAACTAAGGAAGCAAGATTTATGCCAAGTTTAGTTCAAGATAGGGTACAAATCGGTATAATATTTAGCGGTAATAATAATCACTCTTTAGAATTGTTAAAAGGAGATATTTTAAATCCGAATAATATAAATGATGATGACGTTAAACCATTTGTTAATCAAGATTATTATGAAAAATTTATTAAACAAAGAAAATATAAAGACGATTTTTTTACAGATAGGGAATCAGCAATTTTATTTGGCTTACCATCAAATTTAATAGAAGGAATATTATTAGGCAGAAAATATGAAAAAGATAATGAAATTTTAAAAGAAATTAAAGCACTAATTCCTGAGGCATATATTTGTAATCTAGATGGTAAAGTAATTGTAGGTAATAGATAAACTTGCTAAAAAATTGTGGGTTTATATGTTTTGAATCAATTTAGATACCTTTTTACGGGTGTTTTTAAATAGAGATTAAAGAATATATTATAATTATTATAGGAGTTGATATTATGATCAAATACGTTAGAGTAATGGATGGATTAAAATCAAATGCTGGTGGGTTTGAATATAAACTAGATGAAGTTAACATTGCCGAAAAATGGAATCCTACTGCAGAAAAAGGAAGGGATTTTGGAGGATTTAATTATACAACAGAAGATTGTATTTTAAGATGGTTACATAGAGGAGATACAATTTATGATGTTGAAATTCCAGATGATGCTGAAAACATAAAAATAGAGGGTGCTACAACAATATTTAGAACTAATAAAATAATTATACGTAATCCAAGAAAAATTGATGATGAATTAGCTCTTCATTTTTATAAAATCTCTAATATCCCAGAAAAATCGTATTATAAAGCACTTGGTGTTGTAAGTATTATGAATTATAAAAAAACAGCTTATGCAATAATTAAAGATAGAGTTAATAAAAATAATATTGATAATGTATTAGAAGAGTGGAATGATTTTATTTCTCATGGAGGAAAAAATGATAGAAAAAATATAAATGGGCTTGTCAAAGAAATAGATGAGTTTTTATATGAGATAAAATCAGATATGTTAATTAGTAGATTTGTAGATAAAGAACCATATATAAAAGATTTAACTAATGATAAAGTTATTAACTTAACAGGTCAAAGTGGATCAGGTAAAACTACTTATGCTAAAAAACATTTTAATAGTAGTGAATATTTAATAGTTGATACTGATGAAATATTATCTGAACATAGATTTGAAAATAGTACTGGTATCAATAAAGAATTAGGAAAATATTTTAGAAGTAAATATAAAGAGTTACCCTATTGTGGAGATGATTTTGATCTAATATATACTGAGATATTAAAGTATTGTAAAAAATATGATAAAACAATTGTTATTGATAGCGCACAGTTTCATTGCATTAAAGATATTAATCTTTTAAAGGGAAAAATAATTATAATTAGAACTTCTATTGATACTTGTTACAATAGGACTATAAGTAGATTTAAAGACAATAATCCAAATTATACAGATGAAGAATTAGAAAAATATATGGAGAAAAAGAAAGCAATATTTAAATGGTATAAATTTTCAAATGAATTTATAGAAAAAATTGATAAGATAGGTAGTTGCTAAACTATTATGGAAAATCTTTAAAAAGTATTTTAGATACCCTGATAGTTAATTTCCAGATGCTCTCGGTAGCTACCAAGTGTATTCAATAGCCAAAAGTGCTACAAAATGCTCTCAAGAACTTATAAAAGCCATAAATTACAAGTAATGTGGTAATGGCAAGAAATATAAACAATATTGTGCTAAATAATTAATTAAACTCGCATAGTCTTATTAATGAGATCTAGCGAGTTTTTATATTTTGCTTTTATTTAATTTAAAATATGTTATACTAAGCCCTAAACAGGGAGGTGTATTATGGGTAATGAGAAGTTAAGAGGTAATTCAACTATAGAAGATATGATTTATGTAATGTCTGAAGGTAATCCTGGTGCTATTGCTATACTTGCACAAATGATGAAAAGTGATAGAGGTATTATGAATGTGTTACTGTGTGACTCATTAAATATTAGAGGTACTCATTTATATACTTTATATAGTGATTGTTGTGATAAAAGTATAAATAAGTTTAATCGTACATTAATGTTACTTAGCTGTGGAGGTTTTGATGAAGCTGATATAGAGAATAACTTTAATTTATTAAGATCTATTCCTTTTATTGATGATAATATTGTTATTGATGGAGTACCTTCTTACGAAGAAAAGTTTGGACCTACTCATCCTTTATGGAAAGAATATGCATCAAAGCATAATGCATCTTTTGTAAAAAGATTAAATGCTATTATAAATGAAGAAATTAAATATAATCCAAATATTAAAAGAAGAACAAAGAAAGCATAGTTATACTATGCTTTTTTGTGTAAATAGTATAAGATATTTATATATATTTATTAAATATAATTAAGAGGTGTTAATAATGAATAATAGAGAATTTAATCAAGGAGATATAGTACAACATTTTAAAAGAGAACTACAAGATGAGAAAGCATTACTTAATAATGCTAAGTTATATTTATATGAGATTATAGGAAGTGCTAGACATACTGAAAATGGTGAAGAATTAATTATATATAAACCACTATATGAAACTGAATGTACTAAAGGAGTAGACTTTGCAGCTAGACCTAAAGATATGTTTATGTCTGAAGTGGATCACGAGAAATATCCTAATGTTAAACAAAAATATAGATTTGAATTATATAAAGGTAAAAACAAATAGTTTTTACCTTTTTTTAAAAGTCAATACTCTAAATTAATATAAGTTTATATTATAATTATATTAAGTGATTAAGAAAATTTTTCAGAGTAATTTAACTATTCTTTCACTTTATTAATTTATTATTATTCTGTTAGGAGATATTTCATGCAATATAAAGATATTGAACAAGAATTTATTAATAGATATAAGTATTTATATATTAATGCTAAGTATATTTTAGCTCCTTTCATATATAAAGAAACTAGAGAAGAAAAAGATAGATTTATTAGAAGAATATCAGAGTTTAATTCTAGATTGGCTTTAAGTACTGATGATGGTCTATCTGTATTTATTAGATTAATAGATAAAAAAGTATTATCTGATGTTGAATCTTTTTTATTAAGTGATATTCCATATAACGAAAGTAAGCTATATTTAGAATTAGAAGAAAAGAAAAAAGATTCTGATTTTTTATTGGAATGTAAGAATAATTTAGAATTATTAAGTAGAGAGAATAATAATATAATTCCTAATTTAACTAAGTTATTAAAAGAAGTTAAAAGCTTTATTGAATTGCAATCGGGAATGTTATTTATAAGAAATAAAAAAATATTAGCTTTAGAACAATATCAATTATTAGATAAATATAAAAATGAAGATTCTATTTCATATATAAGTAATAATAATACATGGTGTATGGTAGAAGAAAAGAAGAAAAGAAAGAAAAAAAGATATAATGAATATCAAGCACTAGAAACAAGTAATTTTATAAATTATGTATCTAGTGATGCTGCCAGGTATGATTACAATGGATGTATATTAACTGAAGATCAGAAACAAGATATATATTTAGAGTTTCATGATGAATTACCTTGGAATTTAGAAATTGAATGTAATGGTAGTGATAGTAAGATTATTAAAGCAGGAAACACATCACCTTGTGGTAATAGTTTTTATATAAAAGAAGATGAAATATTTGTTAATCCATATGATAGTGAACATAGATATTATCATTTATGTCCTTGTTGTGGTTATATGGTTAATATTCCAAAAGAAGTATTAACTCCTGGTGTTATTAGTAGAATTGAAAAAAGATGTTTAGATGAGGATTATTCTTTTGAAAGAATGGTGAAGGTTTCCCATTATTATTCTTTTAGAGATAGAAGAATATTTAAGCAAGATAAAATAAAAAAATTAATAAATAAGTAACTCAACTTTAAAGTTAGTTACTTTTTTTATTATTTTTTATAAACTTGAAACATAGAAAAGAGGTAAATTATGAAAGTAATGAAAAAAGTGCTAACAGGTTTCTTAGCATTAGCAAGTATAATTTCTTTAACTGGATGTGAAAAGAAAAATGAAGATGCTCTTAAGTTTAAAGAAGAGTATGAAAAGATTAATGGAGTAAATAATGGTAAGTTCGAATATAGAACAATAACTGTAGATGAAAAAAATCCATTTGTTTATATTACTCCAGAAGATTTATTAACTAAGATTGATAGTAATGAAACATTCTTTGTTTACTTTGGAGATGAACATTGTCCTTGGTGTAGAAGTGTAATTGAAGAGGCTACTAAGTCTGCAATTGAAAACAAAGTAGATAAGATTTATTATGTTAAGATTTGGGAAGACTTCCATGAAGAAATTTTAAGAGATACTTATAAATTAAATGATAAGAATGAACCAGAATTATCAGCTAAAGGAACAGATGCATATTATAAATTATTAGATAAATTAGGAAATGTTTTATCTGATTATAATTTATCTTATACAGATGATGCTGGTAAGACTGTTAAAGTAAGTACTGGTGAAAAGAGAATTTTCGCTCCAAACTATATCTTTGTTAAAGATGGTAAAGCAGAAAAGTTAATTGAAGGTATTTCTGATAAACAAACTAAACATGATGCAGAATTAACTGATGAAATTAAGAATGATCAAAAAGCAATGTTTGATGAATTCTTTAAATTAAAATAAGACAATTATGTCTTATTTTTCTTTTGCTTTAATTAGGATATAGTGTATAATACGACTAAGAAAGGAAAAAAGTAGAAGTTTATGAAGTTTAAGAATTATGTAATTTATTTTGTGGTGTCCATTATTACAACGTTTTGTATTTGGACATTACTTGATTGGGTTTGGAGTCTAATTACAAGAACAGACTTTGTATTTAATCCGGGGGTTAATATAGCATGGGCTTTATGTTTATCATTAATAGCTACTGCTATAACTTATTTTCAAGATGCTAGGAAAAATAAAAAGAAATAATACTGTCAGAAAGCAAGTAATTTATTTGCTTTCTTTTTTTGATTAAAATAGTTTTCACATAAATTTCACTTTTATTGATAACAAGTAATGTTATAATACATATCAAGAAAGGAGTAGAAGTTTATGATAGTCAATAATAATTATCATAGTAGTCCACTGATCCTATCCTAAATTACTATCTTTAAATTATTATTGACATGTAGGTTTGTTTCCTACACTTGAAAGAATTTGATCAAGTAAAAAACAAATTCATATTATTCTTACAATTTTTTGATAAAAAGGGAATAAGTCATACTATTCCCTTTTTATTTTTTGAAAGGTAGAAGTTTATGATAAAGAACATATATGCAATACTTATTGTTTCTATAATTGCTTTGTGTGTATTTTTTGTTACTAAGGAAATAGTAAGTGCTGTTAAAACTAATGTTAGCAATATATCACTTGGTACTGATTTTATGTTTGATAATGTTAGTATGAATGTAGGAAGTGATTATTCTTATTCTACTATTGTTAATGAAGATACTATTTATAATGGTAGAATTGTTATATCAATTCCAATTACTATTATTAATAATAAGAATTCAGATTATTATTTTAATCCTAATGCTTATTATTTATATGGACCTAATGAAAATGAATTAAATAATGTATCTAAATATTTTTCTAATACTTCGGTTGATTATAGTGAGGTACTAAAACCAAATAATAGTTTTGTTAAGTATATTTATATGCTTTTTGAGGGTAATGGACAATATATAATAAGATTTAAGAATCAGGATGAAGTTATTAATATTAATTTTGTTATTAATAAGTGAGTTTTAATTTAAGTGAAAGTATAAAAATTTCACTTTTTTAATGTATATTTTTATCTTTGTGTTATAATACGACTTATCTTTATGGAGGTTTATGTATGAATGTATTAGAGGGTTTAAAACAATTATTAGCGAAGAAGAAGTCTCTTAATTCTGAAGATTGGATTTATGAATACAAGTTTGGTGATGTTGTTGAATTTATGGATGTAGATGGGACTTTAAAAAAAGGAATTGTCTTAAGATATTCTAGTGATTATTTAGTATGTGGATTAAAAATTTATGGTGATGCTAGAAAAAATTGTTTTGGTTTATCATCTGAAGAGAATTATTCTCTTAATTATATAGTTGAAGTTAAAAAGGAAATGATTAAAAGCAAAAAATCCTTATTTGCAGATGATGATTATTTACTAAATCTATTTCATAGAGAATATGTAAGATCATCACAAGAAGATAAATTTGGTTTAGTTTCATCTAAATATGGTAAGGGTACTTCTAAATCAATTGAAAACAGTTTATCTAAAGATTTAAATACACTTGTAACAGGCGATTTATTGATTAATAGGATTAATGGAAGTATTTATTATTCAATAGTAGATAATGATAAACACAAGTTTGTATTGTATAGATTATATGAAAATCCTGCTGACATTTTAGATTGTGTTTCATGTAATGGAGAAATGTATAAAATTGATTTTGACGATAGTATTATTTTAGATGATAATTCTTTACCAATGGATTATGAAATATTTGATAGTGCCTCGTTAGTTGAAATTGTAACTGTAACTTTATCTACTAATTCAAATGGTAAAGCATTAAAAAAAGTTAATAAATAGCTTTATATTTCACATATTTATAACATTCGAATAATTATTCTATGCTATAATCAATTCATGGTGATTTTATGGACCAAGAGAAGATAGGACAATTTATCAAGAAACTTAGAATTGATAATAATATGACTCAAAAGGATTTTGCAGATAAATATCATGTTACTTTTCAGTCTGTTAGTAAGTGGGAGAATGGAAAGAATATTCCTGATGGTCAATTATTAATACAAATGAGTCATGATTTTAATGTATCTATAGATGATATATATCGTGGTGAGATATCTAAGAAAGATAATAAGAAAAGAAATATTACTTATATTGTAGGTGCTATTTTATCTATTATTGTTATATTAATAGCAATACTTGCTATTAATAGAGGAGAAGATAAATTGCATTTTAGAGAATTAGAAGCTACTTGTAGTAATTTTGCTATTACAGGTAATATATCTTATAACAAAGATAATTCTTATATTTATATAAGTAGTATTTCATATAATACAGATGATAATTCAAAGTATAGTAAGGTATATGTTAATTTATACGAACATGATACTTTACTTGATTCTTATACTTATGAAGGAGAATCAAATACATTAAAGAAAATATTAGAGAATGTTAAATTTATTGAAAAGGGTTTTGACAACAAGTGTAGTGAGTATGATAATGATACTTTTTACCTTAACATAAATGCATATCTAAGTAATGGGGAATTAGTTAATTATCGAGTTCCTTTAGGAACTAGTGAGTGTATTTAAAAATAATCATTTACATGATTGTTTTTTTATGTAAAAGATATATAATATATAATTATTTAGGAGGATTTGCTGTGAGAAATATTCTCAATATAAGAACACTAAAAATTTTATTTTATGTTTTGATGGCTGTTTCTTTTGTATATTTATTAAGATTTGTTATCTTTAATTCTAATGTTGAATATTCTCGCAGAAGTTTTATTTCTTCTAGTAAGATAACAGATTATGATTATAAAGAATACGAATGTGAGGATTCACCTTTAAATTTTGCTAGAGAGTTTATCCTTAAATTAGATAAAGAACAAGTAAATAATGCATCAGTAATTGGATTTTATGTATCTAATTCTTATGTAGAAGCATTTATTGATGATCAGTTGGTTTATAGTTTAACTAGTAAAAATACTTACACTTCTACTGTTGGCTCTAATTACATAATGATTCCAATTTTAGATGATGATGTTGGTAAAGATTTAAAAGTTATTATTAAACCAGTTTATGAATCTTTTAAATCTGCTCAAGTTAGATTCTACTATGGTTCATCAATAGAAGTATTTAGAGGTATTCAAGATATTAACAATGCATCAACAGTCGGAAGTGTACTTGTTATGTTTGTAGGTATTATTATAATAATATTTTCTGCGTACTACTTCTTTTATTATAAGTATCAATCTGGTTTAGAGTTCTTAGGAATATTTATGATTTTAACAGGTTTATGGAGAATAACTGATACTTGGTATACTCCGTTTATATTTGCTGGTGAAACGTTAGTTTCTTATTATATTTCACTTTTATCATTATTTATAATTCCTATTCCTTTACTAATGTATGCATATATGAATGTAAGTACAAAGCATAGGGATGTATTAAAGCATACTGCTTTTTTAGGGGTTATGTTATCTTTATTAATAATTATAATTGATACATTTACTTCTCTTGAATTAAGATACTTTTTATCTGTAAGCCATATTTATATAGTTTTATCAATTATTGCGTTTATTTATACTTTTGTTAGAGATTATCAAGATACTAAAACTATTAATCTTTCTGCTTTATGCTGCTCAGCTATTATTTTTGGAGTTGCATATGATATTGCTGTTTACTATATGTTTGGTAACTCAATTAATTGTACTGGTGCATTATTATCATGCTTTATAGTTGCTTTAACGATTATGTTTACATCAGTAAAGAGACTGATATTTCAATCTAATATAGATGTCTTAACTGGTATATCAAACAACAATGTGTGTCAAAAGTTAATAAGTAATCCAAATGCTTTACCTCCTGATACTGTATTTGTTGAGTTTGACTTAAATGGTTTAAAAGGAATTAATGATGATTTTGGACATTTAGCTGGCGACAGACTGTTGGTTGATTTTTCAAATATTTTACGTGCAAACTTACCAAGGAACTCTTTTGTTGGTAGATTTGGTGGGGATGAATTTATTTCAGTTATTTATAATTGCAATGAAGATACCTTTAAAAAGATATTATCTAAGATTGATAAAGAGGTAGCTAAAGCAAACAAAAGTAGACATAATGGAAAAATATCTTACTCTGTTGGGTATGTAATGTCTAACCATTTTGATAATCCTTTATTAAAAGATATGTTTAAAGCTGCTGATTCTAAGATGTATAGAAAAAAGAAAAATTATTATAAAACACATGAAAGAAGACGTTAGTCTTCTTTTTTGGTATAATACTTTTGACAAAGAATACTTTCTTTAATATACTTTGTTTTTGAAACGAGGCATTTTATGGATAGAAGAGAATTAGAATTACAATTAAATGAATTAAAAGATATTTCTAAAGATCTATGGAGGAGTCTTTGACTTAGATAGTAAGAAAGTTAAAATTGATGAACTAACTAAAGTTACTATGGAAGAAGGATTTTGGGATGACATTGATAACGCAAACCAAGTTAATAAAGAATTAACTTCATTAAAAAAGATAGTTAATAGATGCAGTGAATTGGATTCTCAAATAAGTGATAACTTGGAACTTCTTAATATGTTAGATGATAGTGATCTAGAGGCTATTAAAAATGAGCTACCATTATTACAAAGTAAGGTCGATGAACTATCAAAAGAAACTTTGCTATCTGGACCATTTGATAATTTAGATTGTTACTTAGAAATACACCCAGGTGCTGGTGGAACAGAATCCTGTGATTGGGCTAGTATGCTTTTAAGAATGTATGAACTATACTTCACTCATAACGGATATAAGTATGAAATAATAGATAAAGAAGCTGGGGATGAAGCTGGTATTAAATCAGTTACATTAAAAGTATCTTTTGAATATGCATATGGTTATTTAAAAAGAGAAAAGGGTGTACATAGATTAGTTAGAATTTCTCCATTTGACTCTGCTGGTAGAAGACATACTTCCTTTGCATCAGTTTTAGTAACTCCAATATTTAATAAAGATATAGATATAGAAGTTAAAGAAAGTGATTTAAAGATTGATGTATATCACTCATCTGGTGCTGGTGGACAATCAGTAAATACATCTAACTCAGCTGTTCGTATAACTCATATTCCAAGTAAGATAGTTGTTACTTGCCAAAATGAGAGAAGTCAGTTGAGAAACAAAGAAGAAGCTATTAAGATGCTTAAAAGTAAATTATATGAAATGGAAATAGAAAAGAAAGAAGCTGAACTTAATAAGATTAAAGGTGAAAATGTCTCTATTAATTTTGGTAGTCAAATAAGAAATTATGTATTATATCCATATAAACTTGTTAAAGATCTTAGAAGTGGATATGAAACAAGTAATGCAGACAGAATATTAGATGGAGATATTTCAGAATTATTAGATTCTTTGCTTAAAAGTTAGTTTATTAGCACTTATAAATTATAAGTGCTAATTTTTAGTTGCATTAATATTTTATTATTTATATAATATGTTTACTTGGAGGCCATATGAAAGAAACAAAATTATATTTAGACAATTTAATTAAAGATAATGATGTTTGTCTTTTAGCTTTATCTGGCGGACCTGATTCTATGGCTTTGTTAGATCTACTTATAAAGGAAAAAGAAAAAAAGGATATTAAAGTGATTGCTTTACATGTTAATCATGGAACTAGAAAAGAAAATGAAAGTGAATACTTATTTATTAAAGATTATTTAAGAGATAAAGATGTTACTTTAGAATACTTTCAAATTACTGATTATAAAAATAATAAGTTTAGTGAAGAAGAAGGAAGAAATAAACGTTATAAGTTCTTTAGAGATATGTATGAGAAATATAATGGAACTTATATTTTTACTGCTCATCACGCGGATGACCAAGTAGAAACTATACTTATGAGAATTTTAAGAGGTAGTACGTTAGAAGGATATGCAGGTATCCGAAAAGATCAAGTGTGGGATGGAATTAGATTTGTTAGACCTCTTTTAACATGTACTAAGAAAATGATTTTAGAATATAACAAAGAAAATAATATTCCTTATGTTGTTGATCAAACTAACTTTGATACTACAATTCCTAGAAATAAGATTAGAGCTAAGATATTACCTATCTTAGAAGAATTAAATCCTAAGTATTATGAAAAGTTTAGCAATTATTCTAAAGAGGTATATGATGCAAGTGTAGAGCTTGCTAAGATAACCTCATGTGTTTATAAAGATTATATTGAAGATGGTATAGTTAGCATTTATGCTTTCTTAGGTTTATCTTTAACAATGCAAAAGTATTTCTTGAGATATTATTTAAAGAATGTTTATCAAAGTGAATTATATTTAATTAATGATACACATATTAATAATATTATTAATTTATTAACAAATGATAAGAAGACTGCATCTTTAAATCTACCTAGAGGGTATACTTTAGAGAAAGAAAGAGGATTCTTTAAGATTACTAAGAATACAGGAGTATCTAATTTGTTTAAGATTCCTGTAAGTGATAACACATATTTATATGATGATAATTATTTGATTAAACTTAAAACTTACGAAGATAAATCTAATTATGAGATTCATTTGAATAGTAAAGATATTACTTTGCCTTTATATGTTGTTAATAGATATGATGGTATGCGAATTAAAGTAAAAAACTTAAATGGATCTAAGAAGGTTAATGATATTTTAATAGATGCTAAAGTACCAAATAGTATGAAAGACAGTGTGCCAATACTAATTGATAGTAAAGGCGAAGTTTTATGGGTATTAGGTATTAAGAAATCTAAATATGATATAGAAAAAGACGGCGTATATGATATAATATACAAGTATAAAAAGAAAGGAATGAGCAAATGAAAATTAAGAGAAACAATAATCAAAACTTAATGAAGAATGTGTTTCCTTATTTAGTCTTAACTGTAGTTGTTTTAGCTGTAATGTTTGTTGTTAATTTAGGCAGCACTGTTACACATGATATAACAACTGGTGAATTAATTAGTGAAATTCAAAATAAGACTATAACAGAGATAACTATTACTCCAAGTTCTGATAAATCAGTTTATTATGTTGAGGGTAAATTAAGTAGTTATAAAGATAATGAAAAATTTAGCGCTAAAGTAGTGGAAGCTGAATTAAAGACAGTTACATCATATGCTGAATCAAATAACTTAAAAGTATATGAAACAAATCCTGATCCGGGATCAGTTAGCTGGATTTATATTTTAGTTAATGTAGTTCCATTATTCTTAATATTAATTGCTACTTACTTCATCTTTACTAAGATGGCTAAAGGTGGCGGTGGATCTATGGACTTTGGTAAATCAAGAGCTAAGTTAGCACCTGAAGGTGGTAAAGTTAGATTTACTGATGTTGCTGGATTAAAAGAAGAAAAAGAAGAAGTTAAAGAAATGATTGACTTCTTAAAGAGTCCTAAGAAATTCCAAAAGTTAGGTGCAAGAATTCCTAAGGGAGTTTTACTTGTAGGTCCTCCAGGAACTGGTAAAACTTTACTTGCAAAGGCTGTAGCTGGTGAAGCAAATGTACCTTTCTACTATATTTCAGGATCTGATTTTGTAGAATTATTTGTAGGTGTTGGTGCATCTAGAGTTAGAGACATGTTTAAAGAAGCCAAGAGAAATGCTCCTTGTTTAATATTTATAGATGAAATTGATGCTGTAGGTAGACAAAGAGGTTCTGGTATTGGTGGTGGACATGACGAAAGAGAACAAACACTTAACCAATTACTTACTGAAATGGATGGATTTGGACACAATGAAGGTATAATTGTAATTGCTGCTACAAATAGACCTGATGTATTAGACCCAGCTTTATTAAGACCAGGTAGATTTGATAGACAAGTTACTGTATCCCTACCAGATTCAGAAGAAAGAGAAGCTATATTAGGAGTTCACGCTAAGAATAAGATATTAGCTCCTGATGTTAACTTAAAAGCAATTTCTAAGAGAACTTCGGGATTTTCTGGAGCTGACTTAGAAAACTTAATGAATGAAGCAGCATTACTTGCTGTTAGAAAAAATGAAAATGCTATTACTCTTGATGATATTGATGAAGCTACTGATAGAGTAATGATGGGACCTGCTAAGAAGAGCAGAAAAGTATCTGAAGAAGTTAAATGGTTAACTGCTGTTCATGAATCTGGACATGCTGTTATAGGTCTTAAATTAAGAGACGCTATGGAAGTTCAAAAGATTACTATTATCCCAAGAGGAAATGCTGGTGGTTACACAGCGTATACTCCAAAAGATGATAATGTAGCAAGATACACTAAGAGAGAGATGCTTGCAAGCATTACAAGTAGCTTAGGTGGTAGAGCAGCTGAGGAATTATTCTTAGATGATATTACTACTGGCGCTAGTGATGATTTCAAACATTCTACTAGACTTGCAAGATCTATGGTTACTGAATATGGTATGTCAGACTTAGGTCCAATGCGTTATGAGATGGAAGAAAGTGACAATGTATTCTTAGGAAGAGATTTAAATAAATCTAAGAATTACTCAGATCAAGTTGCTTTAGAAATCGATGAGGAAACTAGAAAGATTGTTAATCAATGTTATGCTAATGCTAAGAAGATCTTAAAAGAAAATAAAGATTTAGTTATGTCAATTGCTAATACATTAATTGAAAGAGAAACAATTACTAAAGAGCAAATTGATGAACTTGTAAGAACTGGTAAAGTTACTACATCTGAAGCAGAAAGCAAAAAAACAGTTGAACCAACTTTAACTAAGTTAAGAGAACAAGCTAAAGATTTAGGTATAAAAGATTATCAAAAACTAGATAAAGATGAACTTTCTAAACTAGTTGATGAAGCTTTAGAGAAAGAATCTAAAGAAGATTAATTAAATTAATACGTTTATCTAATGATAAACGTATTTTTTTATTATGTATTACCTTAAAAATTAAAGACAAATAATGATTACTATGTTAAAATTAGTTAGACTAGAAATTTTAAAGGGTGATAGAATTTATGGCAAAAGTAATTTCATTAGTTAATCAAAAAGGTGGTGTTGGTAAAACAACTACTGCGATTAACTTAGCAGCTGCTCTTGGAAAATTGGGAAAGAAAACTCTTTTAGTTGACTTTGACCCTCAAGGAAATGCTTCTAATGGTCTTGGTTTAAAATATAATGATTTTGATAAAGATATATATGATGTTATAACTGGTCAATCTGATGTTAAAGATGCGATTATTAAAACTAAATTTAAGAATTTATCAATTATTCCAACAACTATAAATTTAGCAGGTATAGATTTAGAATTTGCAAGAAGATCTATGACAGATCAAACATTTAAACAAAATGAACAATTAAAGAATGCTTTAGATCAAGTAAGAGATAAATATGATTATATTATTGTTGATTGCCAACCATCTTTAGGTTCTACTGTAATGAACGCTTTAGCTGCAAGTGATTCTGTTATAATTCCTGTTCAATGTGAGTACTATGCTTTAGAAGGTATAAGCTTACTATTATCAACTGTTATTAAAGTACAAGAAAATGTTAATCCAAATCTAAGAGTTGAAGGTGTATTACTTACAATGTTAGATGGTAGAACAAATATAGGATTAGAAATAATAGAAGATGTTAGAAAGTGCTTTAAGGATAGAGTATTTAATACAATCATTCCAAGATTAGTAAGACTTGTAGAAGCACCAAGTCATGGAAAACCAATTAGTGATTATGATCCACTTAGTAGAGCAACTTTGGCTTATGAAAATTTAGCAAAAGAGGTGATTAGAAGAGATGGAAACTAAGAGAAAAGCTTTAGGAAAAGGTTTAGAACAATTATTCTCAAATGAAGTAATTAACTTTGATAAGTTAGAAGCTAATATTATTGAGAGTACTGGAGAAGGTAAGAAATCTCCTTTAAATGAAGTAAATGTTGATGAGGTTAGAAGTAATCCATTTCAACCAAGAAAAACATTTAATGATGATTCTTTACAAGAATTAGCTGATTCTATTAAAGAACATGGAGTTATTGAACCAATTATTGTTAAGAAAAGTATTAAAGGTTATGAACTTGTTGCAGGTGAAAGAAGATTAAGAGCTGCTAAACTAGCAGGACTTAAGAGTGTTCCATGTGTTATAAGAGACTTTGATGATGCTGAAATGATGGAAATAGCTTTACTTGAAAATATTCAAAGAGAAGACTTAAACCCAATAGAAGAAGCAGAAGCATATCAAAAAATTATGGAATTATCTCATTTATCTTATGATGAATTTGCTAAGAAGTTTGGTAAGAGCAAGAGTTATGTTGTTAACATGGTAGGACTTTTAAAATTACCTGAAATAGTTAAAGAATATACTGTTGATAGAAAACTATCTATGGCTCATGCAAGAAGCTTATCTAAGATAACTGATAAGAAGCTATGTATTGAACTAGCTGAAAAAGTTATTAACAATGGTATATCTGCTCATGCTTTAGAAGATATCATTAGAGAAATGAATGAGAATAGTGAAGAAAAAGTAACTAAGACTAAAGTACAAAGACCTTTAAAAATTAATATATATGAAAGACTAATGAGAGAAAAAGTAGGTACTAAAGTAAAAATTAAAGCTAAGAAATTAGAAATTCCATTTGATTCGGATGAAGACTTAGAACGTATTTTAGAGACATTAGGTATAAAAGTAGAAGGAATCGAGTAGTATGGAAAAGGTTCTTTCTTTTTTAAACAATGAAAAAATAATTAAACCTATTTTTATAATTGTTGTTAGTATTATATTTTTAAAACTTGCTAAGTCTATATTACATAGAATATTTATTAAGGATAAACAGGGTTTTAGAGTAAAAAAAGGAGCTACTATATTACAGTTAGCTGAAAATGTTATTAAGTTCTTTATATTTGCTATTGCTATAGTAATGATACTTAATGTGTATGGAGTAGATACTAATGGTATTATTGCTTCTTTAGGAATTGCTGGTGCTGTTATTGGTTTAGCATTTCAAAATACTGTTCAAGACATAATGGCAGGTATTTCAATTATCATGGATAATTTCTATGTAGTTGGAGATTATATTAAATTAGATGATTTCCTAGGTGAAGTAGTTGAGATATCTTTAAAGAGTACTAAGGTTAAGAACTTTGAAGGTATGACTTTAATATTTGCTAATAGAAATGTTAATAAGGTTATAAACTTGTCCCAATCAAGCCCTAGTGTTAAAATAGACATTCCAACAGCTTATGAAGAAAAAGCGGAGAAGGTAGAAAGTGTTATTAAGGAAATTTTAGAAGAAGTTAATAAACTTGATGGTGTTATAGCATCTTCTTATTTAGGAATAGATAGTCTAAATGATTCTTCTATTAATTACTCTATACTTATTCAATGTAGAGGAAAAGATCAATATGTTATAAGAAGAAAAGCTTTAAGAATTATTAAAGAAACATATGATAATAACAACATTAAGATTCCTTATAATCAAATTGAGGTACACAATGGAAAATAAGAAAGTATCATTAGGGGATAAAGTAATAATGCGTAAGCCTCATGCATGTCAAACAAATCTTTGGACTGTAACTAGAGTTGGAGTAGACATTAAGATTAAATGCGAGAATTGTGGACATGAAATAATGATGGAAAGAAGAGAGTTCTTACGCAAATTAAAGAAGGTAGTAGGTGTAGAAAGTGAAAAAGAATAGTTTTTTGAATTTACATCCTGTTGTTAATATATTAATAATTACTTTAGTAGTAGGTTTATTAAGCTTGATTTTACATTTTTTAGATGTTAGTCAAATTGTATATAACGTAGATCATACTACTTTTGAGTTTTCAACAAAGCTTCTTTCAGTAACTAATTTATTTAGTTATCAAGGGTTAAGAGATATATTCTCAACTACTGTTTCAAATTTTGTAGGTTTTACACCATTAAGTAGTTTGATAATTATTCTATTAGGCTTTGGTTTAATGGAAAAATCAGGATTCTTAAAAACATCATTTACTTTGTTAACAAAGAAAATGAAGAAAAATACAGTTACATTTATAATAGTATTTCTAAGTGTAGTTGGAAGTTTAATTGGTGACTTATCTTATATTATAATGTTACCTTTATCAGGATTATTATTTAAGTATGGTAAACGTAATCCTTTAATAGGTATAGTAGCATCATTTGCTGGTTTAACTATAGGTTCAGGTATTTCTGCTATATTTACAGCTACAGATAGTTCTTTATTATCTTATAGTTTACAAGCAGCAAGAGCTATAGACATAAATTATAGAATGGCTTCTATATCTGGAGTATTTATAATGTTTGTAGCATTAATACTTATAACAATATTAGTTACTGCAATAACTGAAAGAGTAGTTGCTCCTAGGTTATCTAAATATGAGATAAAAGATGAAGAGGAAGAGAAAATTACTAGAAAAGAAATTAGAGGTATGTTATTTGCTGGTTTTGCTGGTTTAATATATTTCTTAATTATCTTATGGAATATAATTCCTGGTTTGCCTTTATCAGGTAGATTATTAGATCATAGCCAAGTATTATATGTTGATAAGTTATTTAGCTTAGATAGTTTCTTCTCTCAAGGATTTATCTTTATAGTTACTATGTTCTTTGTAATTTTGGGTTTCTTTTATGGACTTGGGGCAAGAACTATTAAAGGAAGTAAAGATGCAGTTTCTGCACTTGGTTATTCACTTGATGGAATTGGTAATACTTTAGTATTTATATTTGTAGGTTCTTTATTAATAAGTGTATTTAGAAAAACTGGAATTGGTGAAGTAATTGTAGCTAGTTTAACTAGTTTATTTAGAACATTAAATTTTACTGGTTTTCCATTAATTATCTTATTATTTATAGTTTCAGTTATAGCAACAATTTTTGTTCCTACATCTGTTTCTAAGTGGGCTATAATGTCACCTGTTGTAGTACCTGTATTTATGCAAGCAGGTTTATCACCTGAATATGCTCAAATTATATTTAGATTTGGTGAATCAGTTACAATGGGTATTACACCATTCATGGCATACTTTATAATCTATTTAGCTTTACTTAATAAGAATGCAAAAGATGGTGAGTATGTAACATTAAAAGAAGCTATTAAGTATCAATTACCATATGTGTTTGCTGCGTTTGCTATTTTATTAATAATATTATTAGTTTGGTTTGTTGTAGGATTACCTTTAGGTATAAATGGTTCTACTACATTGTAAGGGGGAAAATAAATGAGTTTAAAAGCTGGAATAGTTGGACTACCTAATGTTGGTAAGTCAACTTTGTTTAATGCAATTACTAAAAAACATATATTAGCTGCAAATTATCCATTTGCAACTATAGATCCAAATGTTGGAGTTGTTACTGTTCCTGATTCTAGGTTACAGTTCTTAGAGGATATGTATATACCTAAAAGAACTGTGCCTACAAGTTTTGAATTTACTGATATAGCTGGTTTAGTAAGTGGAGCAAGTAAAGGTGAAGGACTTGGAAATAAGTTCTTAGCTAATATTCGTGAGACTGACGCTATTGTTGAAGTAGTAAGATGCTTTGATGATAAGGATGTAATACATGTTGCTGGAGAAGTAGATCCAAAAAGAGATATAGAAATAATTAATGTTGAGTTATCACTTGCTGATTTAGAGATAGTTGATCAAAGACTAAGTAAGATTGAAAAAAAAGCTAAACAAGGAAATGATAAACAAGCTAAGTTGGAATATAGTTGTTTATCTAAATGTCATGATGCTTTAACTAATGGCAAAGCTATTAGAACTATAATGGATAGCTTTACTGAAGAAGAATTAATCTATATGAGAGGATTTTCATTTTTAACAGCGAAGCCAATTATCTATGTTGCTAACGTTAATGAAGATGATGCTGTATTGCAAACAAATAAATATGTTGAAGAAGTAAGAAGCCTTGCTAGTGCTGAAGAATCATCTGTAATTGTTATGTGTGCTAAGATGGAATCTGAAATGGCTGAGATGGAAGAAAGTGAAAAGAAAGAATTCTTAGAAAGTCTTGGTATTAATTATTCTGGTTTAGATAAGTTAATATTTGCTACTTATGATTTACTTGGGTTACAAACATTTTTTACTGCAGGAAGTGATGAATGTAGAGCTTGGACTTTTAGAAAAGGAATGTGTGCTAAAGAATGTGCTGGACTTATTCACTCTGATATTGAAAGAGGATTTATTAGAGCTGAGATTATTAAGTTTAATGATTTAGAAGAACTTGGTGATGAAAAGAAAGTTCAAGAAGCTGGTAAACTTAACTTAGAAGGTAAAGATTATTTAATGCAAGATGGAGATATAGTTTACTTTAGATTTAATGTATAGGAGGATATATGGGAAGTAATACATTAGCTAAAAGTTTTAAACTTTTAGCATTAGGTTTATTTATTACATTTGTTACAGCATTTACATTAAGTGTTGTTCCAAGTGTTAATAATTTATTTTTAGAGAATAAATTTTTAGTTATAGGTTTGGTTATAGCTGAAGTAGCTGCTGCTATTTCATTAACTATTGGTATAAGAAAGATGAGTGCTTCTACTTTAAAAGTATTGTATTTCTTATATTCTTTATTAACAGGAATTTCTTTTACTGCTATATTCCAATATTATGATTTATCTAATGTTATATTAGTATTTGCTGCTACAGCATTATTATTTATTAGTTTTGCTTATTTTGCAGAGAAGACTAATTTAGATTTAACTAAATTTGGACCTTACTTATTAGTTGGTTTATTAGGTATGGTATTAATGGCAGTTATTAATATATTATTCTTAAGAAGTGATTCATTTTCTTTATTAATATCTGTACTTGGAGTTTTAGTATTTGTTTTATATATTGGATATGATGTACAAAATGTATTAAGACTTGAAAGAGAAAATAGTATTCCTGAAGAAAACTTAGCAATATTTGGAGCATTTAGTTTATATTTAGATTTTATTAACTTATTTGTTAAGTTATTAAGATTAATTGCTAAAAAGAAAGATTAGTAAATCTTTCTTTTTTATATTTAATAATTTATAATTCTTTTGAAGGTGATAGAATGTTTTTTGTTTTTCTTATTCTATTTATACTTGTGTTTTTAGAGTCTTTTTTACTTTATCGTAAAAAGATTAATAAGATGAGTATAGTTCTTACATTAATTAATTTTGTTACTATGATAGTTAGTTTACTCATCTTAAAGAATAAATTTAGTTTAAATTATTCAACTATCGTGTATATGGATTATTTATTATCTAGTAATACGTTCTTATTTATATTATGGATTTTACTATATTCTTTTTATAGTTTTTATTTAATTAATGTTTTACATAAAGCTATTAAAAGAAAGATTCAAATTAAAGCTTTATATTATTTAATAAAGATTCTTTTATATTTTACTTTAATAGTATTTATTAGAATTATATTTGGAGATGCATTTGTTTATTTAACATTTATAACTCTTTTATTATTAATTATTTATTTAGTTTTTAAAATAGTTAAGCGTAAGAAAAATACTAAAGTTAATTATTTATATGGTTTATTAATTGTCGTTCTTTTATTCTTTTTCTTTAATATATATTTTCAAGTAGATGGTGCGATTAGATATGCTATTTTTTTAAAGGGATATCCAGGTTATGCCTTATCTATTAATTATGAAGAGATGACTTATTATAAGAATGATAAGAATATTAAATATGAATTATTTATAAGAATACCTTTAGCTGATGGAGATTATAATGTGGTTGAGGTTTCAAATAATTTAATAAAAAGAGTCAAGTTTTTAGGTTAACTTAACTCTCTTTTTTTGACTAATGATAGAAAAATGCTATAATACAATTGATTGATTGGTGGTGGGGATTTGGAAAAGATTAAAACTAGAACAATTATGACAAGAAGTAATGAGGGAAGTAGATGGTTTGGAATCGACTACCACATGAACTTGTATAAGGGTTGCTCTTTAGGATGTATTTACTGTTCTTCTCGTTGTGAATCATATAGGATAGAGAATTTCGATGAGGTAAGAACAAAAGAAAATGCTTTAGAAATACTTGAGGAAGAGCTAAAGAATAAAAAGTTAAAAGGTGTTGTGTCTTTTGGTAATTTATCTGATCCTTATAACCCTGAAGAAGAACATTTAAAATTAACACGTGGAGCTTTAGAGTTGATAAATAAATATGGCTTTGGGGTTTCAATAGATACTAAGAGTGATTTAATATTAAGAGATTTAGACTTACTTTCTGAGATTAGTAAAAAGAATAATGTAATAGTTAAGATTAGCATTACAACATTTGATAATGAATTAGCTAAGAAGATAGAACCTAATTGTATATCTTCTACTAAGAGATTTGCTGTACTAAAGGAACTTAGAAATGCTGGTATATACGCTGGTGTATTAATGATGCCTGTATTACCATTCTTAACTGATAGTGAAGATAATATTTATAATATTATTGCTAAGTCAAAAGAAGTGGATGCTAAGTTTATTTATACTAAGATGGGTATTACTTTAAAGACTAATCAAAGATCATATTATTATAATGCTTTAGATATCTTATATCCTGGATTATCTAAAGACTATGAATCTGTATATGGTAATAGAAATTTTGCTTCAAGCTTACAATATCGAAGATTAATGGAAATATTTGTTAATAGATGTAATGAAGTTGGTATATTAACTGATATGGACGACATAATAAGAGATTATAAAAAAGAAATTCCTACTAATTATCAAATGAGCTTATTTTAGTTTCATAAATCTTTCACATAATAATCATATTTATGGTTTATATATATAAATAGGTGATTTATGTTGAGAGATTTTTTTAAGTTATCTTTGTTTTTTATTCTAGGTATTTTCATTATAATAATGCTAGGAATTACTATGTATAAAAATATAGATGCTGGTATTATTGAAAGTAATAGTATTTTAAATTAGAATTTGTTATAATTTCACATGAGGAGAAATTTATATGAAAAAGAATTTATTATTAAGTTTATTTATAGCTATTTTTTCTTTAGTTTTATTACCAAATGTATGTAATGCTAAAGAAGTTACTGTTTATGTTTTTAGAGGAGAGACTTGTACTTATTGTAAGAAGGCTTTAAGTTTCTTAGGTACTTTATCAGAAGATGATAACTATAAAGATAAATTTAAAGTACAAAGTTATGAGGTTTGGAATAATAGCAAGAATGCAGAGTTAATGGAAAAAGCTGCAGATGCTATGGGAGATACAGTTAATGGTGTTCCATATATTATAATTGGTGATGAAACATGGAATGGTTATGCTGAATCTTATAATGAAGATATTAAAAAAGCAATTGATGATACTTATAAAAATGATGAGTTTGTATCTAAAGTGGCTTCTATATTACCTGAAAGTCAAGTAGAAGAATCTAATAACAATAAAGATATTATAGGAATTGTTGCTGTTGGATTTATTATTCTAGTACTTGTTATTGCTACAGTTACATTTGCAAGAAAAGGTGACTCAGGAGTACCTAGTGTTAAAGAATTAAAGAAAAAAGAAGAAGCTAGGGAAGTAGAAGAAACTAAAGTAGAAGTTGAAGAAGTAAAGGTGGAAAAACCAAAGACTTCAAAAAAAGAAGATAAAACAACAAAAAAGACTAGTAGTAAATCATCTACTACAAAGAAAACTCCTGCAAAGAAAACTACAAAAAAGAAATCTTCTACAAAGAAAACAAAATAAAAGTTCACTTTAAGTGAACTTTTTTTATTTCTCTTTATATGTTGCATCTATTACTTTGCTATTTAATTTTTTGTTATTTGGTTTATTATTAAATTTATTGTAATAGTTAGCTATATCAAGTACTGAATATATAATTAAAAGTATTCCAATTATATTTAATATAATATTATCTGCAAATATTGAGTATAAACCTAGAATTATTAATAATATTGATCCAACAATTTGTAGTATATATTTGCTTTTAATTACTGTGTAATATTTAGAATTAACTAGCTTTGTTATACCTATAAAGGTTAATATAATACCTGTTATTACATTTATGGCACTTACAAAGAAGTTAGATGCTAGAAGTATTATTGCTCCCATGATTATGGTAGCAATATTTTTTTCTATATTGTTATTATTATTTCTTATGATATTTACTATTCCTATTACTATGAATACTATACCTATTAAATTAAATATAAAATTTAGTAGAGCACTAGCATTTATAGCCATTACTATACCTAGTATTAGTAGGCCTATGTCAGTTATTAAGCCATTTATATTTTTATTATTCATTTATTTTTTCTCCTTTTTTGTATTATAACATATCTAGTATAAGTTTTTTTGTTATGTTATACTTATTTTGGAAAATGGGGAGCTATATGACTAGAGAAGAAGTACATAAAACTTTAATTAAATTTGGCTATTATTCTACTAAAAGAGAACCATATGTTTATGATGGTGTTTTAGGCGTTGGAGTTAGTTATTCTTTTAAGGATCCTGTATATGGTTCTTTATCCAGAATTTTTATTCCAAACGATAATAATGATTTAGAAGATTTTTTAAATAAATATTATTTTTATAAGAAATATAATTCAAAGTATCATTTAAATCTAATATTAGATGATTATAAAATTCCTAATCCTAGAATTAATTTATCTTTAAATGAAGAAACTAATTTTATAGAGATTAAAAGACAAATTAATATGTTTAAGAATAATATAGATAATAGTGATGAATATTTAAAAAAGATTAAGAGAACTTTAAATTTATTATGTTTAATAGTTTTAACTAAATTACATAACCAAGTAGATACTTATAATAATTTAGTTACTATTACTAATAAATACTATGATAAATCTATAAAACTAAATGATTTAAAGAATAAATATTATAAAACCAATAATAAAATATTTTTTACTGATTTAGTTTCATTAGAAATGAATTTTGATGAAGAGTTTAGTAAGCTAAAAGCTGCAATTAGGGATGCAAATGACAGAGAAGCTATTGAACTTGATATAGGTATGTTAGTTAATTATTTAAAAGATCTAGAACTTGATAGTGATTATTTAAATAATAAATATGAATTAATTAAGATGCCTTTAGAAATTGAAGAAATAAATAAAGAGATTGATTTTGTTAATAATGAGTTAAGTAGTAAGATTCCATTTAAGAAAAGACGTAATATTGATATGGAATTATTAGAAATTAAACGTAGAAGTAATATTAATAAAATAGTAAGCTTTGATACATTCTATCTTAATGAAGAGAAGAGAATTCATGATAAATATGAAATTATACCGGATTTAGATGTTAGGACTATAGCTGATTATTTTATAGAATTTGATAATTTAAAGATTAATGATAGAGATGAAGTAGATATTGCTAATAAAAGAGAATTATCTTATTTAGATGAATTAGAAGATAAAGAAAACAAATATAATCATTTAGATAAAGAAGATAGAGATTTATTAGTTGAATATAGATTTGTATCTAAATATATATTAAATAATAATCCTAGTTCAAAAGATTTAGATAATTTAAGAGAAATAATTAATAGTAGTAATAATGTAATGTTTAGACTTAAATATTTAAAAGATTTAAATTTACATAGTAATGATGAATTATTAGAATCTGTTAGAGTTATTGAACATAGATTAAAAGATTTAAATATTGATATATTAAATATTAAGATGAATATGTTTTTTAAAGGACCTAAGGTATTAAAGGATGAAAGATATTTACTTCTTTCTAGTAAAGTATCACATGCACCTTCTTATAAGTATTCAACTGATTTAATT
The DNA here is from genome assembly GCA_946630615.1 of uncultured Mycoplasmatota bacterium. GTDB lineage: Bacteria > Bacillota_I > Bacilli_A > RF39 > UBA660 > Ventrenecus. The sequence continues at coordinate 12,836 of CAMOYX010000003.1, read as the reverse complement.
ACCTATATTGCTAGTGTTAATAAAAATTCTGTTACTTATTTTTTGAATGAAGAGGTAAGAAGAGATTTTATTAATGATGAGAACTTAATCTTTGAAGATAAGACTCCTATGTTTATTTTAGATATGAATCAAAATGAAATTAAAGAAGATAATAGTGATATTATAAGAGTTGTTCATTATGAGACTGTAACAACAAAAGATAAGGATGTTACTATTGTAAGTGATGTTAAACGTTCTAAGATTGAATCGTATAAGAAGATATCGATAGGAAGGCAAGGAAGATGAAAGAAGAAGTATTTGAAAAGATTAAAAGAGAATTATATATATTAGATGATAAGGTAATAAATGAAGAACTTAACATTTTATCTAATAAGTATGAAAAAAGTGATGGTAAGCTTGATATAGATTATAAAAATACTATTAAAGAAATATATAGTAAGCATGGTATAGATGTTAATAAATTAAATAGTAAAAGAGGATTCTTTTACAATGAATTTAAAAATATTTACTTAGGATTAGAGGAATTCTTATCAACATTTACAGGAAATGATTTTAAAACTAATTTCTTTAACGTGTTAGACATACTAATTATTGTATTTATAGTAATTCTTTTAAAAATACCATTTGAGTTTGTAAATAGTTTATTAACACCAGTTATTACTGAAATTAATTTAGATATTGCAAATGCTTTAGTTATTATTCTAAATATTTTATATGCTATAGTTGCTATTATTAGTTTTATGATTTTAATTAAGAGAAGCGGTAAGAAAGCATCTAAGAGAAAGAGAATTAAAGAGATGAAAGCTATAATGCCTACACATGTAGAGCTTGAAAGTTTTACTTTAAAAGATGAAAAAGAATAAGAGTTTATACTCTTATTTTTTTAAAAATGTAAATTAAATATGTAAAGTGAAAAAAAATTAAAATTTAGTATTGATTTATGAATATATGTTTGGTATATTTAAGATGGTTCTAATATAGGATAGACATGGTACTAAGGTTAACGTTTTGGTACTTGGTTGAGACGCTTCGGTGTTTCCCTTGTATTTGCTAATTTTAGTTCTGGTCTGCTTAGGAATTGTATTATAGTTATATCACTCGTTATGTAGAGTTTACTATGATTCCTAAACGATTTATTGTTTTGGGATTATGGTATTATTCCATAACTTTTAGTAGATATAGCTGTGGTATAGTTTTAAAAAGTTTAGAGCCACACGTTACTAATGAATGCAGCAAACTGATTAATTACTGTCTTGTGGTGCGTCGGACCCGACGGGGTTATCGGACGGCCATAGGAAAGTACGCGCGTGGGGTTTGTCTGTGTGGCTTTTATAATTGCTATTGAGTTACATCATGAAAGCTTAGTAGTGTTATGAATACGTTAGTAAAAAAACTCGTGAGTTTATCTCACATGATGGGATGTATATTGAGTATATTAGGTTGAGACGCTTTAGTGTTTCCCTTGTTAATGCTTAATGTACATCTTTTTCATTTAAGCATATTTTAGTATACATAGAGAATAGTAGTTACTTTGGTAACTACTTTTTTCTTGTCTTTTTATTTTTATTGTTGTATTATCTTCTAGATATCCGAAAGGGATGAGATTATGGATAAAATTATTAATGTAGCTGTTGTAGCTCACGTAGACGCTGGTAAGAGTACTTTAGTAGATGCTTTATTAAGACAAAATGGTACTTTTAGTTCACATGAAGAATTAGTAGACCAAGTAATGGACTCTAACTCAATTGAAAGAGAAAGAGGTATTACTATTTATTCTAAGAACTGTTCTATTAGATATAAAGATTATAAGATTAATATAATCGATACTCCAGGTCATGCTGATTTCTCTTCTGAAGTAGAAAGAGTTATTAAAACAGCTGATACTGTTATTTTAATTGTTGACTCTGCAGAAGGACCAATGCCTCAAACTAAGTTTGTTTTAAGAAAAGCTTTAGAGCAAAATTTAAAACCAATTCTATTTATTAATAAGATTGATAAGAGAGATGCAAGACCAGAAGAAGTTGTTGATTTAACATTTAATCTTTTCATGGAATTAAATGCTAATGATGAACAATTAGACTTCCCAATTATTTATGGTGTTGCAAGAGATGGTTGGGCTACATTTGATCCAAATGTACAAACTGATAACGTTAATGCTTTACTTGATACAGTTTTAGAACAAGTTGAAGCATTTAAAGGTGATGCTAAAGATCCATTACAAATGCAAGTATCTAACTTAGACTATGATAACTTCTTAGGTAGACTTGGTGTTGCTCGTATTACTAAGGGTGTTGTTAAGTCTGGTGAAATGGTTTCTTTATGCAGAAATGGTTCTGATAAAGTAGAGCAATTTAGAATTTCTAAATTATTTGTTACTGAAGGAATTAAGAGAGTAGAAAAGAAAGAAGCTTACTATGGAGACATAGTTATCTTTGCTGGTTGTCCAGATATCATGATTGGTGACACTATATGTGATCCAAATCATGTAGAAGCAATGGAACCTATTCATATTGAAAGACCAACACTATCTATGAACTTCTTAGTTAATAATGGACCATTTGCTGGTCAATCTGGTAAATACTTAACAAGTAGACATATTAAAGAAAGATTAGAAAGAGAACTTGAAGTTAATGTTGGTTTAAGAGTTGAAGAATTACCTGGCTCTGATGGATTTAAAGTATCTGGTAGAGGTGAATTACACTTATCTATCTTACTTGAAAACATGAGAAGAGAAGGTTTTGAACTATGTGTTTCTAAGCCAGAAGTATTACTTGAAGAAAGAGATGGAAAGAAATACGAACCATTTGAAACTGTAATTATTAACTGTCCTCAAGATTATCAAGGAACTATTATTAATGATTTACAAGAAAGAAAAGGTATTTTAACAAATGTTTCTACTAATAGTGAAGGACAAGCACATTTAGAGTTTTCTGCTCCTACTAGAGGATTAATTGGTTATCGTAGTGCATTCATTACTAATACTCGTGGTGAAGGTATTATGGTAAGAGACTTTGATGAATACAAACCATATGTTGGACCAATTGCTGGTAGAAAAAATGGTGTACTTGTTTCTATGGAAACTGGTAAGACTTTAGGTTATTCATTATATAACTTACAAGACAGAGGTACTTTATTTGTTGGTCCTGCTGTTGATGTATATGTAGGTATGATTATTGGTCTACATAGTAGAGATAATGATTTAGATGTAAATCCATGTAAGAATAAAGAAATGTCTAATACACGTTCTAAATCATCTGATGAAGCTATTAACTTAGTTTCTCCAAAGAAGTTTAGTTTAGAAGAAGCTTTAGAGTTTATTCAAGATGATGAATATGTTGAGGTAACTCCAGATAATATTAGATTACGTAAAGCTATATTAGATCCTAAAGAAAGATTTAGATTAAAGAGATAAGAAGAATTTATATTCTTCTTTTTTCATTATTTGCAATTATTACTTATTTAATCTATAATTTAGGCACGTGGTGATTTTATATGAAAATTGATTCAATTAACCTAGAAAGTGTAGCAGTAAGACTTAGTCAATATCCTACTGATAATTTATCTGAATTTTTATTAGTAGGTAAAAGTAATGTTGGTAAGTCTAGTTTAATTAATGTTTTAATACAAAAGAAAAACTTTGCTCATACATCATCTAAACCAGGTAAAACAGTTACTTTAAACTTTTATAAAGTTAATAATGCTTTTTACTTAGTAGATGTTCCTGGCTATGGTTATACTAAATTATCTAAAGAAACTGATAAAAAGATTGGTATGATGATAGAAGAATATTTAAAGAATAGAACTAGTCTTGATCATGTATTCTTACTAATAGACTACAGACATAAACCAAGTGATGATGATGTAATGATGCTTAATTTCTTAAGATACTATAACGTTAATGTTACTGTTATAGCTACTAAGTTTGATAAAGTTGGAGCGTCTTTAAGAGCTAAACAAGATAAGATTATAAAAGAAACTTTAAATATAGATGATTTTATTCACTTTTCATCTTCTACTAAAAAAGGTAGAGAAGAAGTATATGGAGTTATTAAACGATATATTTAATTCTTGATATAACTACCTATTTATGGTAGATTATTAACGTATTGGAGGGTACTCATGGAAAATATATTAGAGATCATTTTAATAGTAATTTCTATTTTATTAATAACACTTGTATTATTACAAAGTAATAAGGCTAGTGATGCTGGTCAAATAGTTGCTGGTAATACTGAAGCTTTATTTGGTAAGGTTAAAGAAAGAGGAAGCCAATTATTTATTACTCGTTTAACTTTATTCTTAGGGTTATTATTTTTTGGTATTTCATTAGCATTATTCTTAATGTAAGTAAAACTTGCTTTTATAAGCAAGTTTTTTTAATGTTTTATTGTTAGTTTTATAAATCTAAGATATAATTAATTGAGACTAGGAGTTGACAATTATGCGTGATTCTATTTTAGAATTCTTAGAAGGAAAATATGATGCCTTAGAAGCTATGTCTATTTTTAATGAAATGAATCTTAAGGAAACTAGTGATTTAACTAAATTATTAGAAGAATTAGAAGCATTAGTTGAAGAAGGTATAGTATTTAGAACTAAGAAAGATAAATATATATTAATTAAGAATATGCCAGGAATGAAGGTTGGTAAGTATGAAGCAAATAGAAAAGGATTTGGCTTTGTAATACTACCTAATGAAGAAGACTTATATATTGCTAGTGATATGAGCAATGGAGCTTTATCAGGTGATATTGTTCTTTGTGAAGTTATTAAGAAAGGTGTAAAACCTGAAGGAAGAGTTAATAGAATCATTAAAAGAGATTTATCAACTTTAGTTGGAGAAGTAATATCAACTAAGAAAGGTTTAGCCGTTAAACTAGATGATGAAAAGTTAGATATAGAATTAAAGTTTGACGATAATGCATTGGATAAGTGTGTTGAAGGTCATAAAGTATTAATTAAGCTTGATAAGCAACTTGGAAAGAAGAAATATCAAGCATCTATTAAACAAGTTATAGGTCATAAAAATGATCCAGGAATTGATATTTTAAGTGTAGCTTTAAGATATAAAATAGAACCTGAATTTAGTGAAGAAGTAATAGAAGAGTTAAAGAGTATTCCAAGTGAAGTATCAGAAGAAGAACTAAAAGGTAGAAAAGACTTAACGAATGAGATGATCTTTACAATAGATGGTAAAGACACTAAAGATATAGATGATGCGATAAGTTTAGATAGAGATGAAGATGGAAATTACATACTTGGAGTACATATTGCAGATGTTTCTAATTATGTTAAACCAAATACTAGTTTAGGAGATGCAGCATTTGAAAGAGGTACATCTAATTATTTAGCAGATACTGTAATTCCTATGATACCTCATCAATTAAGTAATGGTATTTGTTCACTTAATGAAGGTGTAATTAGACTTACAATGTCTTGTACTATGAAGATTAATAAAGCGGGTAAAGTAATAGATTATTCTATTTATCCAAGTTATATTAAGTCATGTAAGAAAATGAATTATTCAGATGTTAACAATATTATTATGAGAGATATAGTGGCTCCTGGATATGAACCATTTGCAGATAAGTTAAAAGAAATGAATGAACTAGCTCACATCTTACGTAAAGAAAAGATGGGAAGAGGTTATATTGATTTTAATCTTGATGAAGCTAAGATTATTCAAGATAGTGATGGTAAAGCAATAGATATTGTTAAATATGATAGAGAAGATGGAGAGAAATTAATAGAAGACTTCATGATAGCTGCAAACGAAACTATAGCTTCACACTTCTATAATATGGATGTACCATTTATCTACAGAGTCCATGGTAAACCAAATCAAGAAAAGATAGATGATTTTGTACATTTACTTAAAGCAATGGGCTATGAACTTAAGACACCAATGCATAATATAACAAGTTTAACTATGCAAGCTGTATTAGATGAACTTGATGAAGTACCTGAATTTAAAGTATTATCATCTATGATGTTAAGAAGTATGAAGAAAGCTGAATATGCATGTGATAATATTGGACACTTTGGACTTGCATCACGTGCTTATACACATTTTACTAGTCCAATCAGAAGATATCCTGATTTAACTGTTCATAGACTTATTAAGACTTATCTAGTAGATAAAGATTATTCAATGAGTACTATTGATTATCTATCTAAGCAACTAGTAAATGTAGCAATTCATTCATCTGAAAAAGAAGTTAATGCTCAAGAAGCTGAAAGAGCAGTAGATGATATGAAAATGGCTGAATATATGGAAAGTCACATTGGAGAAGAATATGATGGTATAATAGATACTGTCACTAATTTTGGATTCTTTGTAGAACTTCCAAATTTAGTTGAAGGATTAGTTCATATAAGCACAATTAAAGGTGACTATTATAATTATGTTCCTGAGATACTTTCTTTAGTAGGTAATAGTACTAAGAAGATTTATCGTATAGGTGATAAAGTCAGAGTTAAATGTGTTGCTGCATCTAAAGAAAGAGCTATGATAGACTTTGAACTAGTTAATACAGGGGATGATAAAAAGCATGGAAATAAGAAACAAAAAGGCGTTTTTTAACTACGAAGTAGGAAAAAGTATTGAAGCAGGAATAGTATTAAACGGAAGTGAAATTAAAAGTGTTAGAAAAGGATCTGTAGATCTAGGGGATGCTTTTGTAACATTCAAGGGAGAAGAAGCTTTTGTTACTAATATGTTTATTGCTAAATATAAGGAAGCTAATCAATTTAATCACGATGAAAGAAGAGCAAGAAAGCTACTTCTTCATAAAAGTGAAATAAGAAAGCTTATAAAAGAAAAGACTCTTACACAGATAAGTGTTATTCCAATTAGAATGTATATTAAGGATAACAAAGCTAAACTTGAAATAGCAGTTTGTAAGGGTAAGAAGCTTTATGATAAGAGAGAAGCTATTAAAAAGAGAGACTTAGAACGAAGAGAAGGCGTAAGATTCTAAGGTAGGAGGATTTATGGAAGTATTCATGACATTCTTAGCAAATAATACATTTATATTTACTTTGATAGCATTAATATTAATATTTGCTATTGTAGGTTATTTTGTTGATCAAAAAGAACAAGAAAAAGGAATAAGTAAAATTATTCATAGAAGTGAAGATGATTATTCAATTGATGAATTACTTGCTAAGGCTCAAACAAATCAATCTTTAAATGGAGCTATTAATAAGACTAGCATGAATAATGATAGTCCTAATGTAACTTTCTCAGTTGGTAGTAATATTATTACTGATACAACTAAAGCAGAATCTGGAGAAGTTACATCTTTGTTTGATAATGGCATGGATGTATTAAAGAAATAGTTACTAGAATGAATTAACAATCTTTGTTATAATTTTAGTATAGAATAGAAGGAAGTGTTAATGTGACGTTAAGTACCATTTGGGGTTTATTCACAAAGATCTTAGACATTGGAATTGTCTGGGCATTATTCTATTTTGTTTTAAAGAATATTAGAAATAATGTAAAGATGATTTTAATTGTTAAGGGTGTATTATTAATTGTAATAATTGAAATTTTAAGTAAGATATTAAATTTATATACTGTAGGAGTATTACTAGAGTATGTAGTTCAATGGGGTCCTCTTGCAATTATTGTTATATTCCAACCAGAAATTAGAAATATGTTAGAAAGTATTGGTAGAAGTCAATTACTTGGTAGACATAAGACTTTAACTGGGGATGAAAGAGAAAAACTAGTAGATGAAGTAATGAAATCTATTGAATACTTAAAGATGAACCGTATAGGTGCTTTAATAGTTATTGAAAGAGATGTTTCACTTCAAGAATATATCGGAAGAGCAACTAAGATTTATGCAGATATTTCAAGTGAATTATTATCTAATTTATTCTTCCCTAACTCACCATTACATGATGGTGGTGTAATTATCCAAGGAGATAGAATAACATGTGCTGGTGCAGTATTTAGAACTAGTATGAATCCAAATGTATCTAAGAAGTTAGGTACTAGACATAGAGCAGCACTTGGTATTGCTGAAGAAAGTGATGCACTTGCTTTAGTAGTTTCTGAAGAAACTGGTAAGATTAGTATTGCTTGTGGTGGAGAATTAAAATATAACTTATCATTAGATGAGTTTAGAGATAAACTAACACAAGAATTAAAACCTAAGACTGAAGTATTCTATGACTTTGATGATAATAGAAGTAATGATGAAGGGTTAGGTGAATAGCATGAAGAAATTTTTAAAAGTATTAGGTAGACCTTTCGTTTTATTATATCGTTTATTAGATAAGATAATTATTACTCCTGTTTCTAGAATTATTTATTTCTTAAGAGAAAAATTAAAGAATAATCCAATTCATTTAGAAAAGTTCTTAAATAGACCAATAGTTTTAGTATATGTAAGTTTAATACTTGCTTTAGGATTTTTCTTTTTAGTAGATAGTCAAGTAATTAACTTAGTTGAAACTGAAGCTGAGGTATTATCTAATGAACCTGTAAATGTTATTTATAATAAAGAAAATTATGTTGTAGAAGGTTTAATCGATAAAGTAGATATTATTTTAACTGGTAAGAAGAGTAGTTTATACTTAGCTAAACAATTAGGTGAACATGAAGTTACTTTAGATTTATCTAACTATGATGCAAGTTCTACTCCAAGAAAAGTTGCTTTAACATATAATCAAACAGTCGATAATATATCTTATAAATTAGATCCTGCTTATGTAACAGTTGTTATTAAAAAGAAAGTATCTGTTGAAAAGAGTATTTCTTATGAGTTATTAAATGAAGATGCTTTAAATGAAAAGTTCTCTGTATCTAACGTATCTTTAGATGATAATACAGTTGTTGTTAAAGGTAGTGAAGATGCTTTAGCTAAGATTGCTACAGTTAAAGCTTTAGTAGATTTATCAAGTGATAAATTTAAAGAAGCTATTACTTATGAAGTTGATAACTTACCATTAGTTGCATATGATTCAAATGGTAATGTATTAAATAATGTTGAAATTGTACCAAATACAATGTCTGCATCAATTACATTTAGTACTTATATGAAGACTGTACCAATTGTTGTATCTACAACTGGTGAGTTAGTACAAGGTAAGGCAATATCTTCAATTACTATTAATGGCAAGAGTGATTACACTGTAGATATCTATGGTGAAAAGACTGATATTGAATCAATTACATCAGTACCTGTAACAATTGATGTTACTGGTAAGGGTACTACTGGTGCTACTACATACAATGCAACAATTAAGAAACCTACTGGTGTTAGAAGCATTTCTGAAAGTGATGTTAAGATTGTTGTAACATTTAATGAAGAAGCTCAAAGAACTGTTAATATTAAAAATATTAAGGCTAATAATTTAGCTAGTGGATTAACTGTTAATAGAGTTAATGAAGACGCTATTGCAATTCAAGTTAAGGGTGTTGAATCTGTAATCAATTCTATTGATGAGAATTCAATTAATGCATATATTAACTTAACTGATTACCAAGCTGGTACTTATGAAGTTGATGTTAATATTGAAAATAATGATCCAAGAATTACATATGTTGCAACAAGTAAAGTAAAAGTGGTTATTACTAATAATTAACCACTTTTTCTTTTTGCATTATTTTAATAGTTAATTTATAATATTGTTCGTAGGTGATTAATAATGAATAATACAAGCGAAATAGAATCATACGTAAAGAGATTTGTTATTATACTAGGAGTAATAATTTTAGTTATTGTTATAGCTTTAGTACTAGGTAATACTTTTACTTCTAATTTAGTAAAAGATTATACATATACTAGTGGTTATATAAATGATGAAATAGCTATTGCAGGAACATTATTTAATAGGGAAGAAACTGAATACTATGTACTTTGCTATGATAGTGAGGGAGTTAATGCAGGTGCTCTTGGAACATATCTAAATTACTTTGCTTCAGAACATCATGATGAAGAAGATGAAGGCTATATTAAGATATATAATTTAGATTTAGCTAATAGTTTAAATAAGGATTATTATGTTAAAGATGATGAAGAATCTAATAAGAATGCAACTAAGAGTAGTGAATTAAGAATTAAAGATGGTACTTTAATTAAAATAAGAAAAGGTAAAATAGTTAAATACTTAGAGGGTAAAGAAGCTATTAAAAAAGAATTAGGAATAAAAGAGTGATTTTAATCACTCTTTTAAAATGCAAATAATTGTGTTAACATTTTTATCGTAAGGTGATAATAAGAATGCTAAATAATAATATAGATACAGAAATTATAGATAATAAAAAGAATAAACTTAAAGGTTTTAGTTTATTAAGTGTAATTATAATTGTTTTAATTACAGCTATTATAAGCGGACTTACTGTTGGAATTATTTTTTATAATAAATCTAAGATACTATATGGAAATGCTTTAAATGATTCTTCTATTAAAGAATTATTAGATGTTTATAATAGTATAGAAGAAAAATACTATGGAAAAGAATATGATAAGCAAGGAATGGTAGATCAAGCTATTAAAGCAATGCTAAGCTACTTAAATGAGGATTATACAGCTTATTTAGATAAAGATGAATCTAGTGCTTTACAAAATAGTTTAAATGGCACATTTAAGGGGATTGGTGTTTCTATATCTTTAGATAACAAAATAGTTAAAGTATATGAAGGACCTGCAAAAGAGGCTGGAATAGAAGTAGGAGATGTTATAGTAGAAGTAAATGGTAATGATGTAACTAATGAAAATTCTTCTAAAACAATAAGTTATATAGATAAAACTAAGAGCACAAATGAAATAGTTGTAAAAAGAGGAGAAGAGATAATTAAATTTAGTGTAGGAATTGGAGATATATCTACACCACTTAAAAGTGGAATATTAAAGACTACAGGTGATAAGAAGATTGGATATATATATTTGGATTCATTTACTAAAACATCTTCAGATGAGATTAGAAACTCCTTAAATGATTTAAAGAGTGAAGGTATGGAATCTTTAATATTAGATTTAAGATTTAATGGAGGAGGATATTTAAACTCTGTTAATGGAATTGCTTCTATGTTTATTGAAAAAGGTAAAGCTATATATACATTAGAAGATAAAAACGGTAATAAGATTACTAAGTATGATGATTCAGATGAGAAGCAAGACTTTAAATTGGTAATACTTACTAATGGTGCTACTGCATCAGCATCTGAGATGCTTACACTTGCATTAAAAGAATCTTACGGAGCTATAGTAGTTGGAGAAAAAACTTATGGTAAAGGAAGAGTACAAGACACTAGTACTTTATCAGATGGAAGTATGGTTAAATATACTTCAAGCTACTGGTATAGTCCAAGTGGTAAGAATATAGATCAAAAAGGTATTACACCGGATTATGAAGTTACATTAACTACTGAAGATGAAGTAGATACTCAAGTTTTAAAAGCTATAGAGATATTAGAGAGTTAAGAGGAAGACAAATAGTTTTCCTTTTTTCTTTAAATTTATTTAAAGATTATGTATAATGTTTAACGAGAAAGGACATTATGGAAAATTTTAAAATTGGAGACAAGCTTAAAATTGAATGTTATAAACATAATGGATACCTTGATAGAGTTAGCGATGAAGCTACAGTAATATATTATGATGAAGATAAACTTATAGTATATAATGATCATACTAGATTAACAGAACATGATGGTTCTAGTCATTTAACAAAAGAACCAGCAATTTTATTTTTTTATAAAGATAAATGGTTTAATGTAATTGCTCAATTAAAAAAAGCGGGTTTATTCTATTATTGTAATATTGCAACTCCATATTTAATTGATGGTGGAGTAATAAAATATATTGATTATGATCTTGATTTACGAGTTTATCCTGATGGAGGATACAGAATTTTAGACCGAAATGAATATAATTATCATAAAAAGGTAATGCATTATAGTAAAGAATTGGATGAAATTGTTAATCTTTCTTTAAAAAAATTAATAGAAATTAAGAAAAATAATGAGTATCCATTCAATAAAGACTATATAGAATCACTAGCTAATAGGTATAAAGAACTACAAAATAGTCAATTTTAAGCCAAAAATGAGCCATGTAAGGCTCTTTTTTAGTGCATAAATGCTAAAAAAACGAAAAAAATAAAAAAAATTAAAAAAAATTGAAATTTATGCTTGCATTACTTATTTTTTTAGTGTAGTATTGTACTCGTACTTGCGAAAAGTACACAAAACATTAATAAGAATTAAGCTTAATTGCTACTTGTAAATGTTTTGAAAAGAAATTAAATTTTTTGAAAAAAAGTTAAAAAAAGTTGTTGACTTGATTTAAAAAATTTGATATCTTATATGTGCGCTTGAGGAATTCAAACGCAAGATAAATAGATCTTTGAAAACTGAGTAAAAAAGTCAATTTTTAGAAGCTTAGATCAATTCGATTTTAAACTATATTTAATATAGATTTTTATTGAGAGTTTGATCCTGGCTCAGGATAAACGCTGGCGGCATGCCTAAGACATGCAAGTCGAACGAGAGGGCCCATGAAGTTGATTGAAGTTGAAGAAGCTTGCTTCTGATTCTGATTTCTTCCGATTGGATTTTCCCTCGAGTGGCAAACGGGTGAGTAACGCGTGGGTTACCTGCCCTTGAGTTGGGGATAACAACTGGAAACGGTTGATAATACCGAATGTGCTCTGCGGAGTAAAGGCGCGTTTGCGCCGCTCAAGGATGGGCCTGCGTTGTATTAGCTAGTTGGTGAGATAATAGCCCACCAAGGCGACGATACATAGCCGGACTGAGAGGTTAATCGGCCACACTGGGACTGAGACACGGCCCAGACTCCTACGGGAGACAGCAGTTA
>CAMOYX010000002.1 GCA_946630615.1 uncultured Mycoplasmatota bacterium | reverse complement strand
ACTAAAGAAGAAGGTGGACGTCATACTCCATTCTTCACAAACTACAGACCACAATTCTTTGTAAGAACTACTGACGTAACTGGTGTTATTACATTACCAGAAGGCGTTGAAATGGTTATGCCAGGTGACAACGTTAATATGACAGTTGATTTAATTGCTCCAGTAGCTCTTGAAAACGGTACTAAATTCTCTATCCGTGAGGGTGGTAGAACAGTTGGTGCTGGTGTAGTTTCAGAAATTATTGAATAATTATAATCAGTAACTAAAAAAGATAATCATTTGATTATCTTTTTTTATTTATTAAAAAAGGTTACACACATGTGTAACCTTTATTTTCTTTTAATATTCTTTTTATTTAATAATCTTGCTAAAGTACCATTACTTCTATATTTAATGTATAACTTTTCATTAATAGGTAAGTCATATTCTCCAATATATTCATATACTTTTGGATTAAAACCTAACTTAAACTTATTTAATCCTCTATAAGGATTAGCCATAGTAAAGTCTCCTGTTATACCACCAAGTTCAGCATATTCATATTTATCTTTATAATACTCTAGTATTTCATGATGTAAGAAATAATTTGGATTAAAGTGTTTATACTTTCTATTATATCCACTTAAAATAATTTGAATTCTATTATGATATTTAATAACTAAAGCTCCAGCTACATAAACTTTAGAATGGTTCTTATTCATTTCAGTAGCTTCTCTAACATCATTTGCGTAGTAAACTAGCTTTCTATCTGAATCCATCTTCTTATTAATATCTTTTTGCATATTAGATACAGTAAGTGTTTGACTTAGCTTATTATTTCTAATTTCTTCTTCTTCAAATAATCTTTTAGCGTCAATTAAGTATTCTTCTTTATCAATAGATACTAAGAATAAATCAACCATATCATTCTTCTTATAAACATTAAATAAATCTTTAAAATAGAAAGGTTCATTATCATGATCACTTGGAGTAAAAGAATCTAGTATATCCATACCACTTCTCTCAGCATCTTCAATATGTAATCCTTTTTGTTTAGCTCTATTAATCTTATTTCTAGTGTTCTTACTAACCTTAGTAATATCATAATTTTTAAGATTTATAACAGCAGAAAATCTTGGTAAAGCTGATTCAAAATATAGATTATCCTTTAATTTCATAAATCCACTATCTTTTAAGATATCCTTTATTTCATAATTCCAATTATATGTTGGAATACCACTATCTTTATCTAATTCAGATATAGCTATCTCAGGATTTAATTTAATAAATACAACATGCTTCTTCTTATAATGATCTACTAAAGCATTACTAAATTCTTTAACAATCTCTTTATTAAAATAATCTAATATAAATCCCTTAGGTGCATAACCATATTTATATCTACCACTAATCTTTCTAAATAATATCAAACTAGCAGCTTTTAATTGATTATATTCATTAAACATACCAACAAGTTCATATTCATAACCATATTCACTCATAAGTAATGCATAATTTAATGATTGATAATGAGTACCAAGTGGACTTGCATTAACAAATTTAGTAAATTGCTCTATAGAAAGTTCTTTTATATTCATAGTATCACTCCCAAAAGTTACTATAGTATAGCATCTAATTTATTTTATTTCTATTCTTATATATATAATAAGGAAAAGAGAAAAATAATTCAATTACAAACTAATGTGCTATAATACACTTGAAGGAGTTGTTATTTTATGTATGATGATGAGGAAAAAAAGACTACTAAGAGAAAAAGAACAAGAAAAAACAAACAAACAGAAATAGAAACAATTGAAACACTTGAAGAAAAAGTTGCAAAAGAATCTAAGTTTAAATTAATCTTAAAAAGATTATTTAGAAAAAGAAAGAAACGTTTATTAAATGACTTAGATAGATTAATGAATAAAGTAATGTGGTATGAAATTATTGCTTCAGCAGTAATGATCATATTTGGTTTAATATTCTTAATTAATCCAACTACATCAACAAAAGCTGTATCTATACTATTTGGTCTAGGTGTTATAGCATCAAGTGCTATTGCAATATACGAAGGTATGAAAAGAAGAGATTTGCCATTCTTTAAATATTTTATTTTATATGGAGTATTAGGATTAATAGTTGGTTTATTAGCAGTATTAAGTCCATTTACATTCTCACAAATTGTAACAGTATTTGTAGGATTATGGATGATTTGCCAAGCTATTACTAAAATTGACTTTGGTCTACGTTTAAAAATAATATCTGAAAATGCATGGTTATTCTTAATACTATCAAGTGTATTACAAATATTCATGGCTATTTTAATATTTATTAATCCATTCTCTAACTTACTAATAACTCAAATTGTAGGAGCTTATTTAGTACTAAACGGAGTAATGAATGCTACTAACTCATTCTTAACAAAGAATAGAGCATATTACTTCATGGAAAATATTTAATTTGACAAATAATAAATTTATATTATTATATGAATACGTAAAAGTTTGTACATAAGTATAAACTTTTTCTTTAAGAAAGGAACATATTATGCAAGTATTAACAGAACAAGAACAAGTAAGAAGACAAAAATTATCTGAAATAACAAATCCATATCCTGAGAAATACGTTACTAACTATACTATTGAAGAAGCTATTAACTTAGAAGATGGTGTAAAAGATGTAAGTGTAGCAGGACGTATTACATTTATGAGAAAGATGGGTAAACTATCTTTTGTTAAAATCAGAAACATTAAAGCTGCTATTCAATTAGAATTTAGAGTAGATGAACTTGGTGAAGCAGAATACGATAGATTCAAAAAGATTTTAGATAGTGGAGACTTCATAGGAGTTAAAGGTGAAATGTTTACTACTCAAACAGGAGAAAAAACTATAAGAGTACATGAATTCACTTTCTTAGGTAAAGCACTAAGACCATTACCTGAAAAATTCCATGGACTAACAGATACAGAAATAAGATATAGAGAAAGATACACAGATCTAATAATGAATCAAGATTCAAGAGATATATTCTTAGGTCGTTCTAAATTCTATTACTTCTTAAGAAAATTCATGATGGAACATAATTTTTTAGAAGTAGAAACACCAATTGTTCAAACAGCTGTATCAGGAGCTTCTGCAAAACCATTCTTTACTCACCATAATGCATTAGATATTGATTGTAACTTACGTATTGCACCAGAATGTTATTTAAAAGAATGTATAGCTGGTGGATTTGATAGAGTATATGAACTTGCTAAATGCTTCCGTAACGAAGGTATGGATCCACAACACTTACAAGAATTCACTCAAGTAGAATGGTATGCTGCATACTGGAACTTTGAAGATAACATTACTTTCTACCAAGACTTCATGAGAGAAGCTATTAAATATTTAAAAGGTGATACTAAAGTAATGTATCAAGGTAACTTACTAGACTTTGGTAAAGAAGAATGGCCAAGAATTAACTACGTAGAAAAACTAAGAGAAATCTTAGGATTTGATTTTCTAACTATAACTGATCCAAATGAATTAAAATCAAAAGTTATAGAAAAAGGATTATTCACAGATAAAGACATGGCTGAATATAAATCAGTTGGACAAATAATAGACTTTATTTATAAAAAGACTATAAGAGCTAACATTATTCAACCAACAATCATTTGGAACTATCCTGCAGTATTAAAGCCCCTTGCAAGAACAAATGATAATAATAAAGAAATAGTAGATGTATTCCAAGTAGTAGTATGTGGAGCAGAATTATGTAATGCATATTCAGAGCTTGTAAATCCAGAAATCCAAAGAAGAAACTTTGAAGATCAATTAAAAGCTAAAGCACAAGGTGACGATGAAACCATGGATCTAGATGAAGATTATCTAAGAGCTATGGAACAAGGTATGCCACCAATATCTGGTCTAGGTTTTGGTATAGATAGATTAATGATGCTTTTATATGATGCACAATCTGTAAGAGATGTTGTTCTATTCCCAATGATGAAACCAAACGATAATAAGAAAAAGAAAGTAACTCAACCAGTTACAAAGAATATTGATTTCTCTAATGTAGAAATAGAACCACTATTTAAAGACTTTGTAGATTTTGAAACATTCTCTAAATCAGACTTTAGAGCTGTAAAAGTAAAAGACTGTATTGCAGTACCTAAATCTAAAAAGTTATTACAATTCACATTAGATGATGGCACAGGAATAGATAGAACTATTCTTAGTGGAATTCACGCATACTATGAACCAGAGGATTTAATAGGTAAAACACTTATAGCTATAGTTAACTTACCTCCAAGACCAATGATGGGAATTGAATCATGTGGTATGTTATTATCTGCAGTTCACACTGAACTTGAAGAAGAAAAACTACACTTACTAATGGTATCTGATGAAATACCAGCAGGTGCAAAATTATATTAATAACTAAAGACCAACACTAAGTTGGTCTTTTTCTTATAAAAATAGCTAATTTTCACATATATTTTTAATTTATAGCTCTCCTAATGTGTTATAATTTCAATGGAGGAGGAAAGTAATGAAAAAATTTTTTAAGGAACATGATTTAACTAAAGCGTTATTAATTATGATTTGCTTAATAGTTCTATTAACATGGATCATTCCAGTAGAACAATTCGGAACTGATGGAGTTCTAACAAATAATGGCACATTTGGCCGCCTTGGATTAGTACATATTGTATATGCATTTATCTTTGCTATTCAAAACTACTCAATTCAATTAGGATTCCTAGCAGCAGTTGGAGCATTCTATGGAATTGTAACTCATATAGATACTTATAAAGCACTAGTTAATCGCATAGCTAAATTCTTCAAAGGAAAGGAAATAGTATTAAGTTTAATTGTTAGTATCTTATTTGCTATTCTTGGAACTATTCTAAATAGTCATATTGCAATTGTAGGAATTATTCCATTTGTATATGCTATTTTAAGAAAGACTGGTTTCGATAAACTATCTAGCTTAAGTACAACAGTTGCATCAACTATGCTTGGTGTAATTGGTTCAACAGTTGGTGGTGAAGAAATAGTTAACTATGTTAAATATGTAAGATATGCAGGTGCTGAAATTACAACTACTCAAGATTTATTAATCAGAGTTTTAATTTTAGGTCTTGCTATTGCTATATTTAATTTCTTTAATATTATGTATATTAAGAAACACATAGGTGGAAAGAATAACAAGAAAGCTGAACTTGAAACTGAAGAAGCTCCATTCGTAGTAGATGAAGCTAAGAAGAATAAAAAAGTATGGCCTGCAGCTATAATGATGGGTCTAGTATTTATCTTCTTAATCTTAGGATTTACTCCATGGAACATTAACGGTGCAGAAGATACTGTATTTGGAATCACTGCATTCGAAAAATTACATGAAGCAGTTATCGGATTAAAGATTGGTGATTTAGAAATATTCCACGCATTAATGGGTGCACCTACTCAAAACGTTACATATTCATTAGCTTATGAATTTGGTAACTGGTACACATTCGATTATGCTGTTGTAATGCTTCTAATTGCTACTGTATCTGCTGTTCTAGCAAGAATCAAATTCAATGACTTTATTGATTATATTATTGATGGCTTAAAGAAAATTTCTAAACCAGCAATGATAATGGTAATTTCATACATGATATTTGTATTCCTATACTGGAGCCCAATACTAACAACTGTTATTGGTACTATTGCTAAGTTAAGTCAAACAACACTAAATCCATTTGTCTTAACATTAGAAGCTTTTGTTGGAGCATTCTTCAATAGTGACTTAGGTTACCTTGCATACTCTACAAGTAGCCATTTAGCTGCTATTAGTGGATCTCAATCAACAATCATGACAATTATGGTTTCAATATTTGGTTTAGTGAAATTCATTACACCAGCATCTGAATTATTAGTATTCGGATTATCATACGCTAAAGTTCCTTACAAAACATGGTTAGGCTACATTTGGAAATTCTTTGTAGCAATGTTAATATGCTTATTAATTGTGTTTACAATTTTAGCTTATGTTTAATAAATTAGAACTGCTCTAAAACAGTTCTTTTTTATTGAAAAAAACTTAAAAATCGCTTGCAAAAAGGGACTATTTATAGTATTATCTTATACGTATGACGGCGAGGATGTGCGAAGTTACCGATACGCTAGGCAATGTTGTTATAGTAAATCGGAGAATTTGTACGGAGCAAGTATATACAAGATATATGCGAAAGGAGGCTACTTTAATGGCTAAGGAAAAAGTACGTATCGTTCTTAAATCTTTCGATGCTAAGGTTATCGACCTAGCAGCTGAAAAAATCTGCGATACAGTAAAACGTCTTGGTGGTAAAGTATCTGGTCCAGTACCTCTTCCAACTGATATTGAAAGAGTTACAGTACTAAGAGCTGTTCATAAGTACAAAGATGCTCGTGAACAATTCGAATCACGTACTCATAAGAGACTTATTGATATTATTGACCCAAGTAAGGAGATCGTTGATTCTCTAACAAGACTAGATTTACCTAGTGGTGTACAAATCAACATTAAAACTAAGTAATTAGTTAAAAGAAAGGAATAGTAAAATGAAAGGAATCTTAGGACGCAAGGTCGGAATGACTGAAGTATTCACAAAAGACGGTGCTTTAATTCCAGTTACAGTAGTTAGTGTTGAACCAAATACTGTTATGCAAGTTAAAACAACTGAAAAAGATGGATACAATGCCATTCAACTAGGCGTAGTAGACAAGAGTGAAAAACACTCAACTCGTGCAAATGTTGGACACGCTAAAAAAGCTAACACAACTCCTAAGCGCTTCTTGAAAGAAATTCGCAACGTTGCTGGCGAATATCAAGTTGGAGATCAATTAAGCGCTGATATTTTCGCTGTAGGCGAAGTTGTAGATGTAACAGGAACTTCTAAAGGTAAAGGATTTGCTGGTGTTATTAAACGTCACAATCAATCTAGAGGACCTGAAACTCACGGTTCAACTTACCACAGAAGACCAGGTTCAATGGGAACTATGTTACCAAAGAGAGTTTTAAAAGGTAAACACTTAGCTGGTCACATGGGTGTTGATACTGTTACAGTTCAAAACTTAGAAATCATTGAAGTAAATGCTAAGGAAAACTACATCTTAGTATCTGGTAATGTACCAGGACCTAAGAAAGGTTTAGTAACTATTAAATCAGCTGTTAAAAACAATCGTAAAGCTAATCCAAAAGAAGTTATTACTTTTGTAGAAGAAGTAGCTGAAGCTGAAACTACTCCAGTAGAAACTACTGAAGCACAAGAAAACTAGAATCATAGAAAGGACATATTATGGCAAAGATTGAAGTTAAAAACTTAAAATTAGAAAAAGTTCATGACATCACTTTAGATGATTCTATTTGGGGTGCTGAAGTGAACGAAAGTGCCGTTAAGAAGATGATTCGTCTTCAACTTAACGCTACAAGACAAGGTACAAGAAAGACTAAAAACAGAAGCGAAGTTTCTGGTGGTGGTCGTAAACCTTATAAACAAAAAGGTACTGGTAACGCAAGACAAGGTTCTATTAGAGCTACTCAATATGTAGGCGGTGGAGTACCACATGGTGTTAAACCAAGAGATTATTCTTTCAAGATTAACAAGAAAGAAAGATCATTAGCTTTAGTTAGTGCTTTAGCTGACAAAGCTGCAAACAAGAAGTTAGTTGTATTTGATTCTTTAGAATTACCAACTCTAAAGACAAAAGACTTAACTGCAATAATTGAAAAGGCAAAATTAGAAGGCAAAGTATTATTCGTAACATCTGAAGATTGCGAAAATCTATTCATGGCTTCTCGTAACTTACCATATGCTTATCATATCTTAGTTGACGAAATCAATGTTTATGACATCGTTAACGCTGATACATTAGTTATGGATGAGGGTGCCTTAAAATTAATTGAAGGAGAGAGTGAAAATGCGTAATCCAGATATTATTTTAGGACCAGTTATAACTGAAAAAAGTTATAAAGGTAATGAGAATGGTGTATATACATTCAAAGTAGACAAGAGAGCTACAAAAACTCAAATTAAGAGTGAAATTGAAAAACACTTCGGTGTTAAAGTATTAAAGATTAACACTTTAAATACTAAACCAAAAGCTAAGAGATTAGGTGGAAGACCTGGTTTCTCAAAAACATATAAGAAAGCAATTATTACCTTAGCACAAGGTAATTCAATTGAAATGTAAGGAAAGGAGTAGATAAATATGGCAATTAAAACATATAAACCAACCACTAACGGACGTCGTGGTATGACAACTTTAGCTAATGAAGTATTAACTAAGACTGCTCCTACTAAATCATTACTTGCAAAAGCAAGAAAAACAGGTGGCCGTAATAACCAAGGTAAAATGACTGTTAGACACATTGGTGGCGGCGCTAAAAGAAAATATCGTGTAATCGATTTCAAGAGAAATAAAGTTGGTGTTACAGGACGTGTTGCATCTATCGAATACGATCCAAACAGAAACGCTAACATTGCTTTAATTAACTATTTAGATGGTGAAAAAAAATATATTATCGCACCAGAAGGATTAGTTGTTGGAGCTATCATTGAAAATGGTAAAGATGCTGATATCAAAGTTGGTAACGCTCTACCATTAGAAAACATCCCTGTAGGTACAACAATTCACAATATTGAAATGAACCCAGGTTCAGGAGCTGCTTTATGTAGAGCTGCTGGTACTTCTGCTCAAATTCTTGGTAAAGAAGGAAAGTATGTTATGGTTCGTCTTCAATCAGGTGAAACAAGAAAATTATTAGCTAACTGTATGGCTACTATTGGTGTAGTTGGAAATGCTGACTACTCATTAGTTAACTTAGGTAAAGCTGGTCGTAAAATCCACATGGGTATCAGACCAACTAACCGTGGTTCTGTAATGAACCCTAACGACCACCCACATGGTGGTGGTGAAGGACGTGCTCCAGTAGGACGTAAGTCACCAATGACACCTTGGGGTAAACCAGCTCTAGGATATAAGACTAGAAAAGGAAATAAAGCTTCTAACAAGCTAATTGTTAGTAGAAGGAAGAAATAGGTGAAAATATGGCAAGAAGTTTAAAAAAAGGTCCTTTCATTGACGCAAGTCTTGCAAAGAAAATTGATGCACTTAACGCTGCAAACAAAAAAGAAGTAGTTAAGACATATTCTCGTCGTTCAACTATCTTCCCAAGCTTTGTAGGACACACATTAGCTGTTCACAATGGTAAGGAATTTATTCCAGTGTTCGTAACTGAAGATATGGTAGGACACAAATTAGGTGAATTCGCTTTAACTCGTAAGTTTGGCGGACACGCAGGACAAGGGAAATAGGAGGTTTTAAATGGAAACTTATTCAATTCATAAAAACGCAATGGTTGCTCCACGTAAAGCTCGTATGACTCTTGATCTTATAAGAGCAAAGAGTGTTAGTGAAGCTCGTGCTATTCTAGCAACTACAAACACTAAATCAAGTAGATTAATTTCTAAAGTACTTGAAAGTGCTGTAGCAAATGCTGTAAATAATTTCAACGCTAAAGAAGCAGACTTAAGAGTATCTGAATGTATGGTTAATCCAGGTATCGTTCTTAAGAGAATGAAAATGGCTTCTCACGGAAGAACTGCAAGAAATGATCACAGAACTTCTCACATCGTTGTAAAAGTTAGTGATGGAAAGGTAGGCGCTTAATTATGGGACAAAAGGTTAATCCTATTGGATTTAGATTAGGTGTAAATAAAACTTGGTCTTCAAATTGGTATGCTAATAAGTCTGATTATGCTAAAGATTTAAACCAAGATCTTAAAATCAGAGAATTCTTAGCAAAAAGATTAAAAGACGCTGCTGTAGCTTCAATCATTATTGAAAGAAGAAATGGTCGTCCTGAAATCACTATTAACACTGCTAAACCTGGTGTAATCATCGGACGTGGTGGTGAAGATATCAACAAATTAAGAGACGAACTTAAGAAAAACTGTGGCGAAGACGCTAAAGTTTCAATTGTTGACGTATCTAAAGAAGCAGATACAAATGCTCAATTAATAGCTGATTCAATTGCAATGCAAATTGAAAACAGAGCTCCTTATAGAAGCGCTGAAAAACGTGCAATTAGAAACGCTAGAAAAGCTGGCGTTAAAGGTATTAAAACATTAGTATCTGGTCGTTTAAATGGAGCTGAAATGGCTCGTAGCGAATTCTATGTAGAAGGAACTGTTCCTCTTCATACTCTTCGTGCTGACATCGACTACGGAACATCTACTGCTGCTACTACTTATGGTAAGATCGGTGTTAAAGTTTGGGTTTACAAAGGAGAAATCTTAAATAAGAGAAATAACGATGCTAAACCTGAAACAAAAAGAAATAATCGTAAAGAAGTAAAGGACGGTGATTCTAATGTTAATGCCAAAGAGAACTAAATATAGAAAACCACATAGAATATCTTACGAAGGTAATGCAAAAGGAAACACTGAACTTCAATTTGGTGAATACGGTTTAGTTGCTATGGAAGGTAATTACATTTCTGCAAGACAAATCGAAGCAGCAAGAATTGCCATGACACGTTATATGAAACGTGGTGGAACAACTTATATTAATATATTCCCACACCTAGCAAGAACTAGAAAACCATTAGAAACTAGACAAGGTAAAGGTAAAGGTAACGTTGAAGAATATGTTGCTGTAGTAAAAAAAGGCAAAATCATGTTCGAAGTTGGAGATATCGATGAAGCTACTGCAAGAGAAGCTTTAAGACTTGCTTCACACAAACTTGCCGTTCCTTGCAAAATAATTAAAAAGGAGGCTAAATAATGAAAGCACAAGAAATTCGTAAAATGACTGATGCAGAAATAATGCAAAAAGTTAAAGACTCAAAAGCTGAGTTACTTGATATGCGTATGAAACAAGCTCGTGGTGCTTTAGAAAAGCCTCACCAAATGCATGTTTTAAAGAAAGACATCGCAAGAATGTTAACTGTTCTAAAGGAAAGAGAAATTAAGGGAGGTAACGAATAATGGAAAATAAGAATTTACAAGCAACATTAGTTGGTAAAGTTGTTTCATCAGCTAATGATAAAACCATTACTGTACTTGTTGAAACACACAAGAAACACCCTTTATATGGTAAAAGAGTAAAATACTCTAAGAAATACGCAGCACATGATGAAAAGAATGTTGCTAAAGTAGGAGATACAGTAAAAATTAGAGCTACAAGACCTCTATCAAAAACTAAGAGATATGAACTTGTAGAAGTACTAGTTGAAGCTGTAGAACTTTAGGAGGCTTAAATTATGATCCAACAAGAATCAAGATTAAAAGTTGCAGATAACTCAGGTGCTAGAGAAGTACTAGTTATTAGATGTATGGGCGGTTCTAAACGTAAAACTGCTGGCATCGGCGACATTGTTAAATGTACTGTTAAAAAAGCAATTCCTAACGGAACAGTTAAAGAAGGTAAAGTATGTAACGCTGTTATAGTAAGAACTAGACAAGGCGTTAGAAGAAAAGACGGTTCTCTAATCAAATTTGATGATAACGCATGCGTAATCATTAAGGATGATTTAACACCAGTTGGAACTCGTGTACTTGGACCAGTTGCTAGAGAGTTAAGAGAAAGAAACTTCACAAAGATTGTTTCTCTTGCTAACGAAGTATTATAGGAGGTAAATCTATGATTAAAATTAATGATGAAGTTGTAGTTATCGCCGGTGATGATCGTAATAAGACTGGTAAGGTAACAAAAGTTTTAAGAAAAGAAAATAGAGTAATCGTTGAAGGTATCAACGTTGTTAAAAAACACGTTAAACCAGATGCAAGTGGTGCTAATGGTGGCATCATTGAAGTAGAAAGACCAATTAACATTTCTAATGTTAAGAAAGTTGAAGCTAAAAAAGCTGCAGCTAAAAAAGAAGTAAAAGCTGAAGAAAAAACAACAAAGAAATCAACAACAAAGAAAGAAAAGAAAGACTAGGTGGGAATAAATGAGTACTTTTAAAGAATTATATAACAAGGAAATTATTCCTGCTTTAAAGAAGGAATATAATTACAAATCAGTAATGCAAGTACCAAAATTAGAAAAAATCGTTATTAATGTTGGTGTTGGTGATGCTAAGACTGATGAAAAATATTTAGATGCTGTTGAAAAAGAAATTGCAGCTATCACAGGACAAAAGGGAATCGTTACTCGTGCTCGTAAGTCAATCGCTGGCTTCAAGTTAAGAGAAGGACAACCTATCGGTGTTAAAGTTACATTACGTGGTGAAAATATGTACAACTTCTTAGAAAAACTAGTTAAAATCACTTTACCTCGTGTACGTGACTTCCATGGTATTTCAAAAAATGCTTTTGATGGACATGGTAATTACACATTAGGCTTAAAAGATCAATTAGTATTCCCAGAAATCGTATTCGATAACGTATTAAAAATTAGAGGTATGGATATCGTATTCGTAACTACTGCTAATACTAATGGAGAAGCATTAAGCTTACTTAAAGGCTTTGGAATGCCTTTTAGAAATTAAGGAGGAACACTATGGCTAAGACAAGTTTAAAAGTTAAACAATCTCGCAAACCTAAGTTCTCAACAAGAGCTTACACAAGATGCGAAAGATGTGGAAGACCTCATGGTGTTCTACGTAAATATCATTTATGCCGTATTTGCTTTAGAGAATTAGCAAATAAAGGACAAATTCCAGGCGTAACTAAATCAAGTTGGTAATAGAAGGGAGGAAAATTAACTATGATGGTAGAAGATAAAATAGCAGATATGCTTACAAGAATTCGTAATGCTAACGAATTAAAATATGATACTGTTGAAGTAC
Organism: uncultured Mycoplasmatota bacterium; assembly: GCA_946630615.1. Lineage (GTDB taxonomy): Bacteria > Bacillota_I > Bacilli_A > RF39 > UBA660 > Ventrenecus. The sequence goes on along the minus strand of CAMOYX010000002.1, from coordinate 28,638 downwards.
TAGGCACTAAAATGACTAAAGGTATCGCTGAAATCTTAAAGAGTGAAGGATTCATTGCTGATTACAAATATGAATCAAACACTAAAGGCGATAAAATGCTTTTAACTCTTAAATACGGTGATCGTAAAGAAAGAGTAATCCGTGGTCTTAAGAGAATTAGTAAATCTGGCTTAAGAGTATATGCCAAAGCTAGTGAAATTCCTTACGTTCTAAATGGACTTGGAATTGCAATAATCTCTACTTCTAAAGGTCTTATGACTGATAAAGAAGCAAGAGCTAATAAGTTAGGAGGCGAAGTACTTGCTTACATTTGGTAGTAAGTAAGAAAAACCTATGAGTAGAATCGGAAAAAGAATTCTTACAATTCCTGCTGGAATTGAAGCAAGCCTAACTAACAATACTGTAACTTTAAAGAAGGGAAACAATGTATTAACTACAAAAGTTTCACCTTTAGTTAAAGTTGCTATTAATGAAAACACAATCGAAACTAACGTTGTAAACGATAGTGCTGAAGCTAACATGATGGTTGGTACAGCTAATTCTAACATCAACAACATGATTGTTGGTTTAGACAAAGGTTATACTAAAAATCTTGAAATAGTTGGTGTAGGTTATCGTTTCCAAGTTAAAGGTAACACAATTGGTGTTAATGCAGGTTTCTCACACCCAGTTAACGTTCCAGTTCCAGAAGGACTTTCTGTTAAAGAAGTTTCTCAAACTGAAATCGAAATCTCAGGTGTAGATAAACAAAAAGTAGCTGAATTTGCGGCTAATGTTCGTAAGTTAAGAAAACCAGAACCATATAAAGGTAAAGGTATCCGTTACAAGAATGAACATATTCGTCGTAAAGAAGGCAAGAAAGCGTCTAAGTAGGTGATAATATGATAAAGAAAGTTTCAAAAAATAGTACACGTCTAGCAAGACACGCTCGTGTAAGAAAGACAGTTTCTGGTACTCCAGAAATGCCAAGATTAGACGTATTCAGATCAAATAAACAAATTTATGCTCAAGTTATCGACGATGTAAACGGCGTAACTTTAGTAAGTTCTTCTTCTTTAGCATTAAAAGTTAATGGTTCAAATATCGAAGGCGCTAAGGCTGTAGGTACTGACATTGCTAAAAAATGTTTAGATAAGAAGATTAAAACTATTGTCTTTGATAGAGGTGGATACCAATATCATGGACGTGTTGCTGCACTTGCAGAAGCTGCAAGAGAAGCAGGACTAGAATTTTAGGAGGTTACAATAATGGCAAGAGTTGAAAGACATAACAATCGTCAAAAAAGACAATTACTTGAAGAAAGAGTTATTAACCTTGGTAAAGTAACTAAAGTTACTAAGGGTGGTAGACATTTCCGTTTCTCAGCAACAGTTGTTGTTGGTAACCGTAAAGGTCTAGTTGGAATTGGTACAGGTAAAGCTAATGAAACTTCTGATGCTATTTCTAAAGCATCAAAGATGGCAAATAAGAACGTAGTTCGTATTTCTCTTCAAGAAGGCCGTACTATTCCTCATGAAGCAATCGGAGCTGTAGGTAGAGCTAAAGTTTTAGTTAAACCTGCAAAAGAAGGTTCAGGAATTGTTGCCGGTGGTTCTGCACGTGCTGTATTAGAACTTGCTGGTGTTAAAGATATCGTATCAAAGAGTCTTGGTTCAAACACTAAAGTTAACGTAGCTAAAGCTACATTAGATGCTTTAAAATCACTAAGAACTCCAGAAAAAGTAGCCGCTTTACGTGGTAAGAAAGTTGAGGAGTTATAATATGAGATTAGAAAGTTTACCAAAATCATACGAAATTAAAAAAGTAAAAAGAGTTGGTCGTGGACCAGGTTCAGGAACAGGTAAAACTGCAGGACGTGGTGAAAAGGGTCAAAAAACTCGTAGTGGATCTAGCATTAACGCATGGTTCATGGGTGGTCAATCTCCTTTATATAGAAGATTACCAAAGAGAGGTTTTAATAATACTCAATTCGCTATTAAATACGCAACAGTAAACGTTGGAGATTTAGATAAATTCTTTAATGATGGAGACGTAGTTACACCTGAAGTTTTAAAGGAAAAAGGAATCATCAAAAAATCTTTAGCTGGTATTAAAGTATTAGCAAGTGGAAATCTTACTAAGAAATTAACAGTTAAAGCAAATCGTTTTTCTAACGAAGCTATAACAAAAATTGAAAATGCAGGTGGAAAAACAGAGGTGATTTAAGATGAAAAAATCTTTTAAGATTTTCTCTAAAGACGCAAAAGACTTAAGACATAGAATTTTATTTACTCTAGCTATCCTATCATTTTATGCAATAGGTACTGGAATAACTATCACATGGGCTGCCCCATGGATCCAAACACTTATGGGTGACCTAGGCTTTTTAGGTATATTTAACCTAATGAGTGGTGGTGGATTTGATAAATTCTCTATCTTTGGTCTAGGCGTTACACCTTATATCAATGCATCCATTATTACACAATTATTAACAATGGATATAATTCCTTATTTTAAAGAATTAAAGGAACAAGGATATGTAGGAAGACAAAAGATTAATAGAATTACTAGATATTTAGGTATTATAATTGCCTTTATTCAAGCATTCGTATTAACTAAGTTCGTTCTACAAGTAACTGATATAACAGAAATTATTAAGATAACATTAATTATGACTGCTGGTACTTCATTCCTACTTTGGTTAGGTGATGAAATGACAAATAAAGGTGTAGGAAATGGACAAAGTTTATTAATTATGTCTTCAATTATCCTATCACTTCCAGCAACAATGCAAACAGTATGGAGCACATTCATAACTTCTGGAACATATACTGGATGGGTAGGTTACCTACTTCTAGCAGTATACATTCTAGTTTATGTATTAGTTATTCTAGGTGTTGTATGGATTACCTTAGCTGAAAGAAGAATTCCTATTCAATATGCGAATAAGACTATTACTTCTTATCAATCAAAGGAATCTTACTTACCATTAAGAATTAACTATGCAGGCGTTATGCCAGTTATCTTTGCATCTATGTTATTAACTATTCCATCAATTATCGTTAATGTAATCGGTAATACTGATGCAATAGAATTTATTAATAATTATATTATGTATACAAGTCCAACTGGATTTGCTATATATATTGCTTTAATTATATTCTTCAGTTATTTCTATACCTTCATGGCAATGAATCCTGAAGAAATGAGTAAAGACTTAAATAAGAGTGGTGCCTACATTCCAGGTGTAAGACCAGGTGAAGAAACTGCTAAACATATTAGCAAAATAGTTTCTCGCCTAACACTTGTAGGTTCAATCTTTATTGCCGTTTTAGCAGGAATGCCAATCTTAATCAGCAATATCTCAGGTTTAGATAAATCTGTAGCTATTGGTGGTACTGGTATTCTAATCGTAGTTGGTGTAGCTATTGAAACTTATAAACAAGTTCAATCTGGTTTAGTTTCAAGAGAATATACACACAGAAAGAGAGTGAAGTAGATGAGAAGTGTAATCTTCTTATCTCCCCCTGCGGCGGGGAAAGGCACATTTAGTGCTTATCTTGTAAAAAACTATAACTACGTACAAATCTCCACTGGAGATATACTACGTGAAAGAGCAAAGATTGATGAATCTTTGAAAAATATAATGAGTTCTGGTGGACTTGTAAGTGATGAATTAATAATGGAAATTGTTAAAGATAAACTTGAATCTATTAAAGGTAAATCATTTATACTTGATGGAATTCCAAGAACACTTAATCAAGCTAAAGAACTACAAAAAATATTTAATGAATTAAGCATTAATGATTTCGATGTAATTAGTATTGATGTTGATAAAGACATTTTACTAAACAGAGTAACAGGTAGAGTTATCTGTCCAAATTGTCATGAATCATTTAATCAAAACATTGTTGAATTTAAACCTAAAGTTAAAAACATTTGTGACAACTGTGGAACAGCTCTTGTACATAGAGATGATGACAACGAAGAAAGTTACTTAAATAGATATAACTCTTATACTAAAAATACCCTACCAATCATTAATTACTATAAAGAATTAGGTTATTATAATATTATTAAAAATAATAGTGTTGATAATAGTAAGGCCTTAGAAGATTTAAGGAGTATTATTAGTGATAACAATTAAAAGTGAAAGAGAAATTGAATTAATGGCAGCTGCTGGTAAAATAAATACTGAAGCTCATAAGTTAGCTGAAAAACATTTAAAACCAGGAGTAACTACTAAACAAATTGATGATATTATAAAAAAGTTTGTTATAGATAATGGTGCTTATCCATCATGCCTAAACTATGAAGGATTTCCAGGCGCTGCTTGTATATCAGTAAATGATGAAGTAGTACATGGTATTCCATCAAATAGAAAGCTTAAAAATGGTGATATTGTAAAACTAGATTTTACAGTAAGAAAAGATGGATATGAATCTGATATGACAAGAACATATATTATTGGTGAAGTAAGTAAAGAGATAGAAGACCTAGTAAAAAACACCTATGAAGCACTACAAAGAGGAATTGCTATGGTTAAACCAGGTAATCACATTGGAGATATCTCACATGCTATTGAAGAATATGCTCACGAACATGGACTAGGGGTAGTTGAAGAACTAGTAGGACATGGAATAGGAACTGAAATGCACGAAGATCCAGATGTACCAAACTTTGGTGAAGCTGGTAAAGGTCCAGTTCTAAAAAAAGGAATGGTTATCGCAATTGAACCTATGCTTAATTTAGGTACTAAACATGTAGTACAATTAGACGATGGTTGGACAATTGTAACAGAAGATGGAAAATACTCAGCACACTTTGAAGATACTGTAGCTGTTACAGAAGACGGACATCGTATGTTGACAGGAGAATAGAAAATTTATGGCCAAAAAAAATGACAGAAAAAGTAATTTACAAAGTAAAGATGTTGTTAAAGATAAACATGTTGATAACAACAAAAAATCTGACAAATTAGAAGTTGAAGGAAAAGTAAAAGAAGTCTTAAAAGGCGGAGATTACTTAGTAGAACTTCCAAATGGATATACTGTAGCTGCCTACGTTTCTGGTAAAATGCGCGTTAACATGATACGTATTCTACCAGGTGATACAGTCACTATAGAACTATCTCCTTACGATTTAACACGTGGGCGTATAACATGGAATAAAAGATAAATAGATAATGGAGGTTATTTATGAAAGTTAGATCAAGCGTAAAACCAATGTGCAATAAGTGTAAGGTTATCAGAAGAAATGGCAAAGTCATGATAATCTGTGAAAACCCTAAACACAAACAAGTACAAGGATGCTAATTAAAGAAAGGATTATAAAATAATATGGCAAGAATTAAGAATATCGAATTACCAAATAATAAACATGTAAATATCGGTTTAACTGCTATTTATGGTATTGGTAGACCTTTAGCTAACACTATCTGTGCTAATACTAATGTTGACCCAGATAAAAAGGTAAAAGACTTAACTGAAGAAGAAGTTGCTTCATTAAGAAAAGAAATTGATACTTTAACTGTAGAAGGTGACTTAAGAAGAGAAGTTCAAATGAACATCAAAGAAAAGATGGAAATTAACTCTTACGAAGGAACTAGACACAAAAAAGGACTTCCTGTTAGAGGACAAAGAACTAGTAGAAATGCCCGTACAAGAAAAGGTAAGGGTAAAGTTGTTGCAAACAAGAAGAAGTAGAAAGGAACTATAAATTATGGCATATAATAGAAGAAAAAGAAAAGTTAAAAAGAATATTCCTGAAGCCGTTGCACACATTCATTCAACATTCAACAATACAATCGTATCAATCACTGATAAAGAAGGTAATGTAATTTCTTGGGCTTCAGCAGGAACTATTGGATATAAAGGTTCTAAGAAGAAAACAGCATTTGCTGCTGGTACTTCTGCAGAAGCTGCTGGAAAGTCAGCTATGGACGCTGGTGTTAAAAAGGTTGACATTTTTGTTAAAGGCTTAGGTCAAGGTAGAGAAAATGCTATCCGTGAATTACAAGCTGTAGGTTTAGAAGTTACATCTATCGTTGATGAAACTCCAGTACCACACAATGGATGCCGTCCACCAAAGAAACCAAGAAATTAAGAATGAAAGGAAGTCTAATCTATGATTAAATTTGAAAAGCCAACTTATAAAGTTGCTGAATATCAAGAATCAAATAACTATGGAAAATTTGTATTAGAACCACTTGAAGAAGGATTCGGATACACACTTGGAACAGCTTTAAGAAGAACTATGTTATCTTCAATGCCAGGAGCTGCTATTACAACTGTAAAAATTGCAGGAGTATTACATGAATTCCAAAAAATTGAAGGTATTTATGAAGATGTTACTGCAATCGTTTTAAACCTTAAGAGTGTAGTATTAAAACAACACACTGAAGGTGTTAAGACTATGCATTTAGAAGCTAACACTCCAGGACCTGTTACAGCTGGTATGATTAGTCATGACCCAGACGTAGAAATCGTTAATCCAGATCTAGTAATTTGTAACCTTGTTGAAGGTGGCAAAATTTCTATGGATTTAACTACAAATACAGGAAAAGGATATGTAGATTCAAAAGAAAATAAGAAATTATTTGCTTCTGATAAACCAGAAGTTATCGCAATCGATTCTTTATATAGTCCAGTAGAAAACGTTAACTATACAGTTGATCCTGCTCGTGTAGGTCAAAATGAAAATTTTGATAAACTAACTGTTGAAGTAACAACTAATGGTTCTATTACTCCAGAAGAATGTATGGCTTTAGCATCTAAGATTATAATTGAACACTTCCGTATCATTGCTGATATCAATGATATCTCTAATGTAACAAGCATTATGGACGAAAAGAAAGTAGACGATAGTGCTAAGACATTAGAAACACCAATCGAGGAAATCGAGTTCTCAGTAAGAGCATATAACTGCTTAAAGAGAGCAAATATTCATACAATTCAAGATTTAATCAATATAAAAGAATCTGACGTAACAAAGATTCGTAACTTAGGTAAGAAATCACTTAAGGAAGTATTAGATAAAGTCAAAGAATTAGGACTTTCATTTAAGGAATAGGAGGAAAGAACTTGGCAAACTATAGAAAATTAAGTAGAGAAACTAGAATTAGAAGAAGCATTTTAGCAGGTCTAACTAAGACTGTTTTAGAAAACGGATATGTTGTAACTACTGAAGCAAGAGCTAAAGAAGTTAGAAAATTCGTAGATAAAATGATTACTTATGGAAAAAGAGGTACTTTAGTAAGCCGTAGACTTGCTTTAGCATTCGTTAACAATGATAATAATGTAGTTAGTAAAGTATTTAATGAACTAGCTCCAAAGTATAAAGATCGTAATGGTGGTTATACTAGAATCATTAAGATTGCTGAACGTCACGGTGATGACGCTTTAGAAGTAAGACTAGAATTAGTTTAATAACAAAAAAAGCACTCATAGAAGTGCTTTTTTATGTTATTATATAAACACGGAGTGATATTATGGAAAACCAAAAGAAAATTATATTAACTGGAGATAGACCAACAGGAAGACTTCACATTGGTCACTACGTAGGTTCTTTAAAAAATCGTGTGTTACTACAAAACAAAGGTGACTTTGATGAAATGTATGTAATGATTGCAGATGCACAAGCTCTAACAGATAACTACGATAATCCAGGTAAGATAAGAGAAAATATTATAGAAGTAGCCCTAGACTACCTATCAGTAGGTCTAGATCCTAAAAAGATTACTATATTTGTTCAATCACAAGTTAGTGCTCTAACTGAATTAACTTTCTTCTATTCTAATCTAGTAACACTAGCTAGATTAAAAAGAAACCCAACAGTTAAAAGTGAAATAACAATGCGTGGTTTTGAAGAATCAATACCAGTAGGTTTTCTAACATATCCAATAAGCCAAACAGCAGATATAACTGCATTTAAAGCAAATATTATTCCTGTAGGAATAGATCAATTACCAATGATTGAGCAAGCAAGAGAAATAGTTAGAAGCTTTAATAAAATATATAATAAAGAAGTATTAGTAGAACCTGAAGCTGTTCTACCTACTACTAAAGAAGCTTTAAGACTTCCAGGAATAGATGGTAATCAAAAGATGAGTAAATCACTAGGTAATGGTATTTACTTAGCAGATGACTCTAAAACAGTAAAAGAAAAAGTAATGTCTATGTATACAGATCCAGATCATATTCATGTGACTGACCCTGGTAAAGTAGAAGGAAACACAGTATTCACATACTTAGATGTATTTGCTACTAAAGAAGATTTTACTAATTTCCTAAGAGAATATGAAAATCTAGATGCTTTAAAAGCAGCCTATAAAAAAGGTGGAGTTGGAGATGTTCTTATCAAGAAGTTCTTATATAACGTTTTAGAAAGAGAACTAACTCCAATAAGAGAAAAACGTAAATACTATGAATCTCATATTGATGAAGTATATAAAATGTTAGAAGAAGGATCTAATAAAGCAAAAGAAAAAGCTAATAAAACATTAGAAGAAGTAAAAGATGCAATGCGTATTAATTACTTTAAAGATATAGATTTAATAAATAAACATATTAATAAATATAAAAACCATGAAGACTAATTCTTCATGGTTTTTATAAATATGAATAATAAGCAATAAAAAAGGGCTCTTATGTAGGAAGCCCAATGGAGAGAAGTAGTAGAAGTTTATGATAAGATAGAATACTTCTCTCTGATACACATTATCATATATGTTAGTACAAAAGTCAACAAAAAAATCAAAATTTGTTTAAAAAAATTAATACATTAATTATAAATAAAGTGATATCATATATTTATAAAGAATGGAGATAATAATATGAATAAATTAAAACATAAATATAAAAAGATATTACTTCAAATTATAATACCAACAATAGTACTTATAATAGCTTTAATATCCACTATTGTTTATATAAATAGATATAACAAAGAAGATAATAATCCAATCTTAATAGAAATAACTAAAGAAGAAGATAATAAAATGAAAGGAATTGTTATTTTATCTAACGGAGAAGTTAAAGAATATAAAAAAGATTCAAATAAGAAAATAACTAATAACTATAAAGTAAGAAATGCAGTTATAAAAGAATCAATAACTAATAATAAAGACTCTCTATCTAAAGAAGATTTAAATAAACTAAAAGAATCTCTAAAAAATATAAAAGCTTTATATCACGAATACGATGGAGATGAGTCAAATATAACTAAATATATAAATTACTATAACGAAGAATCTAAAACCATAATATCTCTAGAACAAACAGGTTCAGTCAATTTAAACAATGAATCAGATAATATTAACGAAGTTCTAAATATATTAAATAACTATAAAATAGACTAAAAGAGAATTTGCAACACAATTCTCTTTTTTGTGTTTATTTATTTACATTTAATTTATGTTTTGTTATAATGAGCCTAGAATGAATAATAAGGAAGGGTGACTGGTATGAAAGTCAGTACAGAGGCTTTACTAGATAAATTATATAATTTAAGAGGTTCTGATTCAGAAATCTTAAAACAAATGGACAAAGACAAGGATATAGCAGAACAAACAAAAGAAAGAACTTCTAAGGAAAAAGAAAACTTACAACAAGAAATAACAGACTTAACTAAGAAGAAAGAAGAATTAGAAGATCAAGGAGCTAAGTTAAAGGATACTCTACAAGACATCCATAAAGAAGACTATGAAACAGTTCTTACTTCCTTACATATCGATTTTGATCCAAAAAGCCTATTAGTTAAATTAGAAAATAATTTACCAAGAACTATTGAATCAGTTGAAAGAGATACTAAAAGAGCAGAAGATGAGCTAGTTAAAGTAGAAAAAGAAATGAATCAAGCTATTACAACTATTGATGAACTAGGAATTAGAAAAGACACAGCTTTATCAAATCAAGAAAAATTAAATGAATACTTTGATCTAGCATTATCTGGAAGAATTAATATAACAAGAGACTCAATTACTTCTCTATTAGAAGAATTTGGCTTCAATGAAGAAGAACAAAGAGAAACTGCTAAAATCCTAATGTTCCCTGAAGATGCATTATACTCATACGATGAAAGACAAAAAGAAAAAGCTAAATCAGGTAAATCAATTTCAGATGTATTCCATGAAGCTGAAACCAACATGCAATTAGAAGAACCAGTAGTATCTGAAACTACTGAATCACCTGTTACAGTAGAAGATGAATTTATTAATCCAGCTATTGAAGAACAACCATTTGAATTCAATGCTCCTACATTTGATCCAGTATCAACTGAATCTAATGAAGAAGTAAACATTGAAGAAGAAGTTATTAACACTCTTAATTCAAATGGAATAGATTACTTAGACTTTACAAGTGATGAAATTAATGACTTAATTCAAAACTGGAATAAAGAATTAGTAGAATCTAATATAAATTATATGAAGAATATAGGTCTAGATGTAGATATATTTGTTAACCACATCCAAATGATGTATGACTATGAATTACAAAATAAAGTATCTGCATTACTAGGAATTGGTAAAGAAGCTCTAGATATTTATCTAAATCCAAATGTACTAGTAAAGTATAATTATAATGAATTACAAAATGCCATTACATTATTACAATCAAACGGAATGGATCCAAAAGACGTTCCACTAATGGCATATTAAAAGAGGGAGTTTTAATATGAGTAATGAAAACAATATAACTACATATCAAAAGATTCATAACTTCGTAACTGAAAATGAAGAATTAATTCAAGCTTCTAGAGAATTTGCATTACAAACTATTTTAGTAGATTCACTTCTAGCAGAAAAAATGGGAAAAAATATAGAAGATATTTTAGTTAATATTAAACAAGGATTAGAAGCCGGTGAACCATTAAGAAGTGCAACAAGAACTGCAACAATTAATAGTTTAGATAATCGCTTAGGAAAGGCGGCTTAATATGTATTATTTGAATAAATTGGGGTTTACAGAAGAACAAGTTAACGAATTTAAAGATAAAACAGCAACAATCATGCAAGATACATTAGAAGAAAACTCTAAACTAGTATCAGCTAATATTAAATATCTACAAGACTTAGGAGTAAAAAATGTTTGGGAAGTATTCTCAAATTACTATGAATTATTCCTAATGGATAACTCAAACTTTGCTGGAATATTCAATAAATATGAAAAAGAAGATCTAATTGAAAAATTAGAAAAAAATGTTCAAATTGTAGAATACCTATAATAAGAACTTACTATTTAGTAAGTTCTTTTTTATTGCATATTTATATTTTATAAATTATTATATACTTGAACTTGCATATAATACTTGCTATACGAAAGGAGAATACTTTATGTATACCTACAAAGTAAAAATCTACGAAGTAAACAGTGAGGAGTTCAAAATAGAGGCTAAAAACATTGAAGATGCAAAGAAAAAAGCTATCAAAGAATATGTTAAAGGTACTTTCCAAATTAAAAGCCCATGCCTAGAAAAAAAAGCTATAGAACTTATGAACATAGATAAGGATGAAGATGGAGAACCTCTAGAACAAACAGATATAGAAGAATTCTAATAACTTAAATAATAAAATATATAATATAAATACTAATTAATATAATCTAAAGAGATTATCAAAATAAAAATATCTTAAATATAAGATATTTTTTTCATCATAAAGAAGGTATAAAATGGATAATTTAAAGAATAAAGATAAAGAAACATTAAAAGAATATGCATATGAAAACTATAAAATAGATAATATAAAAGATGTATATGCTAGATATGATGATAACTTACTAATAATAACGAATAAAAATGAATTATACTTTAATAATCATCCTATAGAATCTGAAATAGACTCTATATTTGAACATAATATATATGATTATTTTATAGTAACTAAAGATAATATAATAAGAAACTTAGATTATCCAGAATCTAAAATATCTAGATACATTGAGAATAATAAAATACCTTATAAAAAAGTAATACATGATGAAACTATGTTAATAGGTTTAACGAGTAATGGTGAAGTAAGAATACTTGTTGGAGTATTAACTGATGTATGTATAGTACCAGAAAGACTAACTAACGTAAGTGATATATACTTTAAAGAAATAGATAACTTAAGTATTCCATTCATTATAAAAGATAATAAAGAATTAACATTATTTAAAGAAGATATAGAATAAAAAAGGGAAGAACAAGTTGTTCTTCCTTTTTAACTAAATAAAGTTAAACTTACTTTATTCTTTTTAATATCTATATCATCTACATATACTTCAATTACTTCACCAACAGATAATACATCAGTAGGATGCTTAATAAATTCTTTACTCATCTTACTAATATGTAATAAACCATCATCATGTAATCCAATATCAATAAATGCTCCAAATGAAGCTACATTTCTAACTGTACCTTTAAGTTTCATTCCCTTAGATAAATCTTCAATCTTTAATACATCACTTCTAAGTATTGGAGGATCAACTTCTTCTCTAGGGTCTAATAAAGGATTAGATAATTCTTTAATAATATCTTCTAAAGTATAAGTATCTGTATTTAATTTACTTGCAAGACTTTTAACATCTGCAGATTTAAGTGCTTTCTTAAATTCCTCTGTATTTATATCATCTAACTTTAAGTTTAATTCTTTTAATAAATTAGATGCTACGTCATAACTCTCTGGGTGTATTCCAGTCTTATCAAATTCATTAACTGAATCTGGTACTCTTAAGAATCCTATAGCTTGTTCATATGCCTTAGGAGTTAATACTTTAGATTTTAATTCTTCTCTCGACTTAATAACATGTGTTTCTTTATATTTTTGTAACTTATTAATCATCTGAGTACTTAAACCAGAAATATATTTAAGTATAAAGTTAGAAGCTGTATTAACATTAACTCCAACTTCATTAACAACTTTAGAAACAGTAAAACTTAAGTTATCAGCAAGTTTCTTTTGATCTACATCATGTTGATATTCTCCAATACCAATACTCTTAGGATCTATCTTAACTAGTTCTGATAAAGGATCTTGTACTCTTCTACCAATAGATATAGCACTTCGCTCTTGTACTTGTAAGTCTGGAAATTCTCTTTGAGCTTCAGCTGAAGCAGAGTAAACTGATGCACCAGCTTCAGATACTATAGTATAGTAAACTCCATCTAAATCCTTTATTACACTTGCAATAAATTCTTCAGATTCTCTTGATGCAGTACCATTACCAATACATACAAGATTTAAATTATATTTACTTATTAACTCTAGTATTTTCTTTTTACTATTTTCATAGTCTAAGTGTGGAGCAGTAGGGTAAACTACATCTTTATGTAATAAATTACCTTGTTCATCAAGACAAGCCAACTTACAACCTGTTCTAAATGCTGGGTCAAAACCTAGTACTCTTTTACCTTTAATAGGTCTTTGCATTAATAAATTCTCTAAATTAATCTTAAATACATCAATAGCACTATCTTCGGCATTTAAAGTTAACTCAGATCTTATTTCTCTTTCTATTGAAGGCATAATAAGTCTTTTTAAACTATCTTTAATAGCGTTAGTAACATAATCTACTACAAAGCTTTTATCATTCTTAATAATATGTTTAACCATGTAAGAAAGTACTTCATCTTTATCATAATCTAAACTAACAGTTAGTATCTTTAAATCTTCTCCACGATTCATAGCTAGTACTCTGTAACTTTTAGCGTATTTAATCTTTTCACTAAAATCATAGTACATCTCAAAAGTATTTTTTTCATCTAAGCTTTTATCTTTAACTTTAGATTTAATACTACCATGATTAAATATTAAGTTTCTTAAACCTTTACGATAAAAAGCATTATCTGAAAACCATTCAGCAATAATATAACTAGCATTCTCTAAACATGTTTTAGCATCATACGGAAATCCTTTGGCTAAATCCTCTAGTGTGCCATTTACTGGAAATGCCATTATCTTTTTAGCAAGTGGTTCTAAACCCATCTTAATAGCTTCAGTAGCTTTAGTTTTCTTCTTTTCTTTAAAAGGTCTATATAAGTCTTCTACTTCAGTTAACTTAGTACATGCCATGATGTTACTTTTTAATTCATCTGTTAATAAACCTTTCTCATCTATTAATCTAATAACATCTTCTTTTCTTTTAAATAAGTTTTCATAGTATTGATACTTATCAGATATAGACTTAATTTGATTCTCATCTAAAGCACCAGTAGCTTCTTTTCTATATCTAGCAATAAAAGGTATAGTAGCGCCATCCATAAGTAATTCTAAAGTAGCTACTATACTTTTTTTGCTTATATTTAATTCATTTATAAGTTCGCCTATAATTGTCTCATTCATTATGTATCCTCCTTAATTAAGCAATAAAATTATATTAAATATATTTAATAAAAGAAAGACTTGTATTTTACATATTTTTATAGAATATATTTAATTAAATTAATTATTTATACTATAATATATTTATGCTAGGAGGATCTAAATATGACTAATAAAGACTTTGATACATATTATAATCTATGTCTTAAATATATAAGTAAATATGGTAACATCTTACTAGATCCTAACTTTAAAACATTAGATGGGGTTAAATATAATAAAGATGGTTATAATCTATATGAGTTTATAAAGAATATAGATAAATCAAAACTATCTAAAACAAACCTTAATAAATTAAAATTACTTAAACTAGATGAATCTTGGAATGCCTATTATAAAGATATAAAAACATACTATAAGCATCATCATAACTTAAAGATAAAAGATAATAATAAACACTCTAAATGGTTAAAAGAACAAGCAAAAAGATATATAAATGATGAACTAAAAGAAGATGAATTACTTAAATTAAAGAAAATTAATTTTAATACTAAAGAATTAGATAAAGAAAAGAAGTGGATACATTACTATAATTTAGTAAGTGATTATATTAATAAATATAATAAAGAACCACTTAGTAATAAAAACCTTTCTAACTGGTGGCACCTTAATAAAGCTAAATTTATTAACAAAGAACTATCAAAAGATAAATCTAAATTAATATCTAATCTATTAAATAATATTAAAGATGACTGGGAAGAAAAATATAATATATTAAAAGAATATTATTTATTACACGGTAATTATAAAGACTTAACAAATGACTTTAAAACATTAAATGGAATTACTTACAATAAAGATGGAATTAATCTAATAGACTTTATAAATAGTATTAGAATGTCTTACAAGAATCATAAATTATCTAAAGAAAGAATAAATAAACTTATTAACATACATTTCCCATTTAATGATATTAAATACAACTGGGATTATATGTATGACTTAGCATCTAATTATTACTTTGCTCATGATAATATTTACATTCCAAAGAATTTCTATACATATGATGGTATAACTACATCTAACTCAGGATTTAACTTAGGAAAGTGGGTAGATGTACAAAGACAAAAATACTTAGATAATTCACTAGATAAAGAAAAGAAGAACCTATTGGATGAACTAAGTATTGTTACTAATCCAAAGAAGAATAGAACTAAGAATGCTAATCTATTAAGAAAATATAACATTAAAGATAAAACACTTATTAACAATTATCCAAATAAAGAACTAAAAGCTAAGATTAAATATTTAACTGAAGTATTACATGAACCATTAATACTTAAGAATAACACTATAAATCCATTCTTATTCATGGGCAATATATCTTTAAAAAAATCATATAATATAACTAAAGAAGACTTAATTAAAAAGTATGATGCAAAAGAAAAAGACTTTGTTACTAACTAGCAAAGTCTTTTATTAATGTCTTTTTAAGGCAACTCTTATAATATCTACTAGTTTATCTCTATCCCAAAGTAGGATATTATTCTTATTAGCATAACTAATTGCATTACTAGTAAATCTACCATTAGTAATTATTATACCTTTAACATTTTTTCTCCTTTTAATAACACTATCAAATTCTTTAATAGTTAATAAAGGTACTAAGTTGTTAGATAGTCTAGTCATGATAATATATTTATCATCATCTTTATAAGCACTAATTAGATTATCATTAAAATCTTTATAATCGCTTAACCTGTCATCTTCATTTTTAATATCTTCATAACCATATTCATCTAATACATTATTAATATAATTTCTAAACTCTCTATCATCTATAAAGTTATCTATTATTCTAATATCATCTAATTCATAAGTATTATTAACTTTATTATAAATCATAGATTCACACCATAAAGGATTTGGCTTTATATCTAGTAAAGTAGTAATAGTGCTAGCAATATTAGCTAGTCCAAAGTCTCCAGTCTTTAACTTAATACTATCTTTATCATCACTAACAATAATAAATGGAACTGGATTACAAGTATGACTTGTCTTTGGTATATTTCCATTACTAGACTTAGTTATCATTTCTTCAGCATTACCATGATCAGCAGTAATTATTAAGGTATAACCTAACTCCTTAGCTGCATCCCATAATCTTTTAATATTCTCATCAATTGCTTCAAGAGAAGTAATTGTAGCTTCATAGTTTCCAGTATGACCTACCATATCTCCATTTGGAAAGTTACATCTTAAAAATTCATACTTATTACTTTTCATAGCTTTAATGATATCTGTAGTTATTTTATCAGCTTGCATTCTTGGCTTTTCATCAAAGCATACTTTATCAGAATCAATTAGTTTATATGTTTCTAATTCCTCACTAAACTTATCTTGTCTATTACCATTCCAAAAGTATGTTACATGTCCAAACTTTTGAGTTTCTGATACAGCATATTCATGTATATTATGTTTACATAATTCTTCAGTTAAAGTGTCGTGAATCTTAGGAGGTTCAAGTAAGTAGTGCTTTGGTATGTTTGCTTCAGCATCATATTGAAGCATTCCAGCATAGTATACTTTTGGAACTCTAGTTCTATTAAACTTATCAAAATTCTTTTCATCAAATGCTCTAGATATTTCTAAAGCTCTATCTCCTCTGAAGTTAAAAAATATTACTGCATCGTTATCTTCTATAGTTCCAACTGGCTTATTATTCTTATCAACAATAACAAAGCTATCTAAATATTGATCTTTTTCTTTAAACTCTTTTCTATATGTTTCAATAGCTTCAGTTGCAGATTTAAAACCTCTTCCTATACCAAGTACATGAGTATCCCAACCAAGTTTAACCATGTTCCAATCTGATCCATATCTATCCATGGTAATTTTCATCCTGCCACCACCAGATGCAATACATGCATCAAAGTCTTTACTATTAAGTTTAGATAATTCCTTTTCTAACATATCTACATACTTAGTAGCAGAAAGTTCATACACGTCTCTTCCATCAAGTAGTATGTGTACTCTAAGTCTTTTTATTCCATCCCTCTTAGCTTGTTCTATTAATTTAAATAAATGATTTATATTTGAATGAACATTACCATCAGATAATAATCCAATAAAATGCATAGTATTATTTTTAGAATAATTAACTGCATCTTTCCAAGTTTTACTATTAAATATTTCACCTGAGTTAATAGACTCATTAACAAGCTTTGCACCCTGACTATATATTTGACCACAACCCATTGCATTATGACCAACTTCAGAGTTACCCATATCATCATCTCCAGGTAAGCCTACATACTTACCATGTGCATGTATGTATAATGTCGGATAGTTTTTCATTAAATAATCTAGGGTAGGAGTGTTTGCATTAGTAAGTGCATTTCCAAAACTGTCCTTACTAATTCCAACCCCATCCATTATAGCTAGTACCACCTTTTTCATGTCATACCTCCATCATGCTAATTATAGCAAATAAAAAAAGTTATTAGTATATTAAACTAAATAATATAACATGCTATAATGAACTTGACATAAAACCAGATAAGGGGGATTTATATGAGTAAACTATACTTTAGATATGGATGTATGAACTGCGGTAAAACAACAGCCTTACTACAAGTAGCACATAACTACGAAGAAAGAGGTATGAAAGTACTACTAATTAAACCATCAAAAGACACTAAAGCAGATAAAAAAGTATCAGCAAGAATAGGTATAGAAAGAGAAGTAGATATACTAGCTAATAAAGAAGATAACCTATATAAAATAATTAATGAGTATAAAAATAAAGTATCATGTGTAATAGTAGATGAAGCACAGTTTCTAGAGCCAATACAAGTAGAAGAACTAGAACAAGTAACTATAGACTTTGACCTACCAGTAATTGCCTATGGCCTAAGAACAGACTTCAAAGGTAACGCATTTCCTGCATCTATAAAATTCTTTGAAAAAGCCAGCGTCTTTGAAGAAATGGTAACTATATGTAGATGTGGAAGAAAAGCTAAATATAACGAAAGATTAATAGATGGAGTACCTACAAGAGATGGAGAACAAGTCGAGATAGACGGAAAAGTAAAGAATATAACATACGAAGCAAGATGCCCAGAATGTTATTATAACGACTTTATAGAAGTAAAAGAAAGCATTACAAAGAATGCCGTAAAGACTTTAAAAAAGATTCGCTATGATTAAAGGCCTAATATTAACAATTTTATTCTACATACCAATAACTATTGTAGATATTAACTACTTCTTTAAAAAGAAAAACGAGAATAAAACCCAAAAAGCACAGTTATCTAGTTATAACTATGATGATATTGTTGGTATATGTTTAGAAGACTATGTTAATCCATCTAATAACTATTTTCTTGGTATAGAAGATGCTTTATTAGAAAGTATTAATAATAAAGAATTTGTAAAAAAGAAACTATCAAAAAAAGACTTTAAAGATAAAATAACTGATAATTTAAAAAAATATAATTTCTTAACTAATAATAGACATGAAATAACTCTAAAAGAATCTATTAAATCTCCAATAGAATTCTTTAAAGGAGTAACCTTAAATGATTTAAAAGATATTGAACCTATCATAATAATCTATTTTAAGAATAAAGAAAGATATATATTTGAAACTAATTATTATAAAGAAGAACATAGATTAATAATAAATAGTATTAAAACTTTATTTAATAAAAGAAACACTAAAAGAAAAGTAATAAACTACTATCAAAAACAAGATGGAGTATATGAAAAGGATGAATATTATTTGTAAAGGAGAGTAATATGAGTGAACGAAAATTAATAATAGAATATGATGCAAATTATAATGATCGTGAAATTAACTATATGTTTCAAAGATTAATAACACCACTTGCCATTGGCTCAAAATTTGAACCATATAAAGAAGATCACTCTCTTATAACAGAAACTCTTAATCAAATAATAGAATGGGCAATTAGTTATGAAGATGAAAGAACACTAAGTTTTATAGACAACACCACATTAAAAAAGTATTCTGATATTTTATATGACTTAGATGGTAAATACCTAAGTACAAAAGGAATATATATGGAAGATGCATATATTTGGATAGAACAATTAGAAGTGCTAGCAAGAGAAGAAAAAAACATAAATGAAATAATAAACAAAACGATAGAATACATTAATAAGGCCCTTTCATTTGATTCATATAAGATTGTTAAAAAAGATTATGAAGGAATTAAAAATAAACTACTAGAATGGACTAATACTAATAAACTAAAAGAAATAACACATGAAGAATCATTAGAAATACATAAAATATTAGATGACGCTAAAGAAAAAATACTATTTGATAAAAATATTGGAGATGAAAAAGAACTATCTGATAATATCTTAATCTGGTATGAAGTCCTAATAAAAGAGATTAATAAAACAAGAAATATTATGCTATAATCTAGATAAAGAGGTATATATATGAATGATAATAAGGACTATTTAGAAGATACTTTAACACCACCAACTAAAGAAGATGTATTACAAGAGTTTATAGAATTACATGGTAAACAATATAAAAAGATAACTAGAATATTTTTTATAATAATAACTATAATATTCTCACTTATAATATATGGAGCTTATTCACAATTAACATATATGAATAAAGTAAGATATAACCAAGTATATGAATCCTATAGTGGTTTCCAAACTAAAAGAGGAGTATTATCTCTTTTAAATAAGGTAACTGATAATCTAAGTAAGAAAAAACCTAAACCTATAACTATAAAATACAATAATGAAATAACTTCAAAAGAAGAAGTAGAAAAATTAATTAATACTATTAAAGAAGAAACACTAAATCAATACGATATCTTATTAACCTACGATAAAAAGGGTTACATATCTTTAATAGAAATACTAAAAGCAGATTAATAATCTGTTTTTTATATTTTTAATGTATAATTAAAATAGGGAGTAACATATGAATATAAATGAAGTAATGAAACTAATGGATACTATTAACTATGGCTATTTAGATAAAGATGGTAATAAACACATAGATGACTTTGATAAGTTCTACGATAACTACATCTTACAGTCTCCAGAGTCTCTATTAAATACAAAATTAGGTGTATGTTGGGATCAAGTAGAACTAGAAAGATACTTACTAAAAGACTTAGATATAAAAACATACTATCTAGTCTTATATGACAATATTAAAAACCCAACACATACATTCCTAACATATAAACTAAATAATAAATATTATTGGTTTGAACACTCATGGGAAGATTTAAAAGGAATAAGAGAATATGATGATATTAACTCTCTATTAAAAGATGTAATTATAAACTTTTTAAAAGATTATAATAACGATATATCTAATCTAGAATTAAAAGAATATAAAAAACCTAAATACAATATAAGTGCAAAAGAATTCATGGAATCTATGGATAACGCTAAAGATATTAAAATTGATTTTATATAACAAGAAAGGATTAAACATGATAGAAATAAAAGGAATTACTAAAGAATTTGAAAAATACATAACTAAAAGAAAAAAAGAAACATTCCTAGCAGATGATAATATAACATTTACTGCTAAAGAAGGAAAAATAATAGGAATATTAGGCCCAAACGGAGCAGGTAAAACAACACTTCTAAGAATGATAGCAGGTATCATGAAACCTACTAAAGGTACTATTACTTTTGATAAATTAAATTATAAAGATAATGAAATAGAAATTAAAAGTAATATAGCATTCTTAAGTGGTAATACTAAACTATATAAAGATATCTCTCCATATGAACTATTAAAGATGTGTGGCAATTACTATAAGATAGAAAAGAATACCCTAGAAACTAGAATAAAAGAACTATCTAAAGAATTTGATATGGATTCATTTTTATATCAAAAAATAGGTAACTTATCTACAGGTCAAACTCAAAGAGTAGGCTTAGCTAGATGTGTTATTCATGATCCAAAGTATTACATTCTAGATGAAGCTACAAGTGGCCTAGATATTATATTAAGTCAAATAATACTAAACTTTATTAAAAAAGAAAAAGAAAAAGGTAAATGTATAATATACTCTACACACTATATGGAAGAAGCTGAAAACATCTGTGATGATATAGTAATGATTCATAAAGGAAAGATAATTAAAAAAGGAACTCCAAAAGAAATAGAAGAATATACAAATACTACTAACTTAAGAGATGCATTCTTTAATCTAATAGGAGGTACTAAAAATGAATAATGCTATTCTAATAACAATAAAAAAAGAACTAAGAGCAATAATAAGAGATAAAAAATCTCTATTAATAATGTTATTAACTCCGTTAATGATACCAGTATTTATTCTTCTATATTCATATTTATATGATGATTTATATGTTAAAGATAAAGAAGATATATATAAAGTAGGTATAAACTACACTATGAATAGAGAAGAAAAAGAACTATTAAATAATACTAATCTAGAGATAATCGAATATAACGATGAAGATTCTCTAATAAAAGCATACGATAACAAGGAAATTCCTCTATACGTAGTAAAAGATGAAAATAATAAATATATATTACACGCAAATAATAATATGAAAGATGGAGCATACGCTACAAATAGCTTTGTAACATACTTAGAAACATATAAAAAATATAAAGAAAATGAATACTTAATTAATAATAATATTAATCCAGTGGAATTTAATACCCAAGTAGAATATGAATTAGATTCTATAGAAGGTGATAGTGAACTACAAACATCCCTTGTAGTTGTAGGATTTATATTTGCCATCATGGCAATATCTCTAACTGCTATCTACTGTGCTACAGATTCTACTGCAGGAGAAAAAGAAAGAGGAACACTTGAAACTTTACTTACATTCCCAATAAAGAGTAAAGACTTAGTAACTGGTAAGTACTTAGCTATAGTAATATCTTGTATAGTAACATCTATTATATCTACTATACTAATAGTTCTATCATTTAAAATAGCCATGTCTAACTTCTCAATTTATAACGGTAGTAACCTAACATTTAACGTAGTTAATATTTCACTTGGTTTATTAATCATGGTTGCCTATTCTATGTTTGTAAGTGGAGCTTGTATTGCTATTGCTTCTTTATCAAAGACTTACAAAGAGGCACAATCTTCCCTAACTCCAGTAAGCATGGTTACACTTATACCAATGTTTTTAGAACAAATAGAAATCAAATTAAATCACATCTTAGCTTTAATACCTGTAATAAATCATACAATGTTACTAGAACAAGTATTTGAAACAAATACCATTAATACAGATTTATTAATAAATCTAGGATTAATGTTAATATCAACAATAATTTATTCAATAATAATTCTAAAAATAATATCTATACAATATAAATCAGAAAAAGTATTATTCCAAGAATAATACTTTTTTTTAAATTAATATGTTAAAATTAATAAGGATAGAAAATAGTAAAGTGGTGATAATATGAAATGTTTAAATCAAAGTTGTAACGCTACTGAAATAGAAACTGATGATAATTTCTGTTATCAATGTGGATGCTATACAGGAAAAGGATATAAATTATTACAAGATGAAAATAACGTAAATAAAATAATAAATGGTAATACATATAAACAAAGAAGTAAATTAAATATTCTAATAACTTTACTACTAATAGCAATATTAACATTTCTATTAATGATTTCTATAAGAGGAGAAAGTCTTTTTAAACCATTTTACTATCTAAAAAAAGAATCTCTAAACTATATATATGGCTTTAAAACAACACTATTAAATACAGAAAATAAATATAATAAAGAAACAATAGACTCTAAAGAAGATGCATTATCAATAATAAAAAAAGATACTGAAGATCAAGACTACTATTGTTTTAATGATATTGAAGTAAGTGTAGTAGCACATACTATAGAAGAAGACTATGGTATATCTTCAGTATCTTTCTGTGATATGTCTCTAAAAGAAGCTAATTCTATTAAAGAAGTAATAGATAAAATGTATATTTTATTTCCAAATATAAAAGGTGCACTTACAAATATAACAATATCTAATGCTAAAACAACTAATGAATACATCGCACGTTTTCAACCAATGTATCAATTTGTTAATATTGATGAAGATATAAATCTATATAATAAAGTTAATAAAACTCAAATACTATTAAATAGTTACTACTTCTTAAATAAAGATATATTAAATAAAAATGTAGAAGATGTAGTAGGTACTAAATTCTATGTAGAAAACGCTACATGGTATTCAACAATAGCTCACGAACTAGGACACTACATATCATTTATGACTTTATTAAAAGATAATAATATAAATGATATAACTCTAGTTACAAAAGATAACTATGAATTAATAAATAATATAATAGATGAATATGAAAAAGGTACACACTCTAAAGAAATACTAGAAGCATCTCTATTAAATTATAATAATAAATATAATACTAACTTAACTCTAGAAGAATTTGCTTCTAGTATTTCTAAGTATGCATCTATAAAAGATAATGATAATAACATAATATATGATGAAACAATAGCAGAAGCTATTCATGACTACTATATTAATAACGACAATCTAAAAGATACTTCAAGAGAGATTATTAATATAATTAACGAGAATCTAAGAGGTTAATAATGAAAAAATGTATAAACTGTAACTTTGATGTACGAGAAACGGATACATTCTGTAGAAACTGTGGCTCACCACTACAAAGTAATAAAAAATATATATTTATAAATGTAATAACAATATTTATAATATTATTAATACTAGGAATGATAGCATTATTCATCTCATCATACCTACTAACAAAATAGAAAGGAATAAACATGAAAGAACACAATAACGATTTAGTATATAAAGAAAAAGTAGAAGAAATATATAAAAGATTAAATACAAATATAAATGGTCTAACAGAAGAAGAAGCTAAAAAAAGATTAGAAGAATATGGAGAAAATAAACTAACAGAAAGAAAAAAGAAACCTAACATAGTATTGTTTTTATCTCAGTTTAATGACTTTATGATTATCCTTCTTATATTTGCATCTATTTTCTCTGCAGGTATATCTATAGTTAGAAATGAATCATTTGTAGATTCAATTATTATAATTATTATAGTAATAATAAATGCTATATTAAGCTTTATCCAAGAAAAGAAAGCAGATGTAGCTATTGAAGAATTAAATAAAATGTTTGTTACTAACAATAGCGTAATAAGAAATGGCATTAAAAAAAGTGTAGATGTTAGAGAAATAGTAGTAGGAGATATTATTGAACTAGAAGCAGGAGATTATGTATCTGCTGATGCAAGAATCATTAGTTCAGAGTCTCTTGAAATTAATGAATCTACATTAACTGGAGAATCTAAATCAATAAAGAAAGATAACTCTGATATCGAAGATGATAAAGAACTATACGAAAGAAAGAATATGGTATTTGCAGGCTGTAACGTTACAAATGGACATGCATTTGTAGTAGTTACAGGAACTGCAATGAATACTGAACTTGGTAAAATTGCAAACAGCTTAATGAATAAAAAAGCTGATATTACTCCATTACAAAAGAAAATTAATCAAGTAAGTAAAGTCTTAACTTACATTATATTAGCTATAATAATTGTAATGATGATAATAGGTTTAGTATTAAAGCATGATTTCTTTGATGTTCTAATGCTTTCTATATCACTTGCAGTTGCTGCTATTCCAGAAGGTCTATCTTCTATTATTACAATAATCTTATCTCTAGGTATGACAGCAATGGCAAAAAGAAATGTAATAATTAGAAAAATGGCTTCTGTTGAAACTCTAGGTTCAACAGACGTCATTTGTTCAGATAAAACAGGAACAATAACTCAGAACAAAATGTTAGTTAAATCATTATTTGTAAATGATAAATTATATACAGATGATGACTTTATAGATAACGCTGAAATGTTAGATATATGTGCTTCAGTAAATCATAACGTCACAAAAAATGATGATAAATACTTAGGTGATGAAACAGAAGTAGCAATTTATAAATATCTAGAACACATAGATTATGAAGCAAATGGTAAGTATGTAAGATTAAAAGAATACCCATTTGATTCAGATAGAAAAATGATGACTACTATAAATGAAGTAAATGGTAAAACTTACTCATTTACAAAAGGTAGCCTTGATTCAGTTATTAATAGATGTACTAAGTACTTAGTAAATGGCAAGCTATTTGAAATGACTGATGAATATAAAACTAAAATATTTAACATAGAAAAAGAAGAATCAAAAAAATCTTTAAGACTTTTAGCATTCTCTTATAAAAATGAAAATATAGAAGATCCTGAAAACAATATGACATTTATTGGTTTAATTGGTATGATGGATCCTCCAAGAGATAGAGTATCTGATGCTATTGAAACTTGTATTAGATCTGGTATTAAGCCAATAATGATTACTGGAGATAGTATTAATACAGCAACAGCTATAGCAAAACAAGTAGGTATAATTGATGTAGATAACAAATCTATTGAAGGTAAATATATTGAAAAAATGACAGATGATGAATTACTTGAAGCAGTAGATAAATATCAAGTATATGCAAGAATAACACCTAATAGTAAATTAAGAATAGTAGAAGCTCTACAAAGTAAAGGTTTAGTAGTAGCTATGACTGGAGATGGTGTAAATGATGCTCCAGCTATTCAAAAAGCAGATATTGGTATAGGTATGGGTATTACTGGTACTGAGGTAGTAAAGAAAGTTGCAGACTGTATCTTAGTAGACGATAGTTTTACTACTATTGTAGACGGTGTAGAAGAAGGAAGAAGAATAACTTCTAATATTAAGAAAGTAATACTATACTTACTTGCAGGTAATATTGTAGAAGTTATCTTAGTATTTGTTTCAATGTTATTAAACATGGAAATGTTTACAACTCTACAATTACTATGGATTAACTTAGTAACAGACTCTATTCCAGCAATAATGCTTGCATTTGAAAAAAGTGATAAAGATGTAATGAGTGATTCTCCATCAAATAAATCTTCACAAAGTTTCTTTACACCATTTCTTAATGCAAAGATTGTAGTAAGTGCTTTATTTAAGTCAGCTATAATGATTGCTCTATTCATATACTTTGCAACTACTCATGATGCAGCATATGCAGGTTCTCTAATGTTTATCTATTTAATTGCTAACGAACTATCTTATGCATTCTCTTGTAGAAACCTTAAAAAGAATGTAATTAACAAATCTTTGTTTGATAACAAGAGATTAACTATTGGAGTAGGAGTAATATTATTAATTCAAATATTAATATTAACTACAGGTTTAAATAAATTCTTTATAGTTAATACATTAACTATAAGTGATATACTAATTACATTAGGAGTATGTCTAACTTCATTTATAATTGGAGAATTAGTAAAACCTTTATACTCTAAGTTATTTAAAGATTACAAAGAGGTGAAATAATATGAGTAGTAAAAGCAATATAACTTCTTTTATAATAGTAGCAGGTATAATTGTACTTGTTGTATTCTCAGGAGTATTAGCACTTAACTTATTACCAAACTATGAAAGTAATTCATACTATGCTAAAACAGACGTTATTTCTGCAAGCATAGAATCATTAGAATATAAAGATAATATACTAACAATAAAAACTAAAGGTAATGCTAAATCTTTCTGTGTTAAATCAACTAGATCTACTCCAGAAGATAATAATCTTTGTTGGAAAAATATAGATAACAATATGGCAACTACTTCAATATATTCAAATAAAAAATACTATGTATGGATAAAAGATACAAATAACAATGTTAGTTCACCAACTATAGTAAATGCAAACTAAAAGCTATAACCTATTTTATAGCTTTTTTATTTATTAATTTAATGTAAAGAATATAAATATACTAATGATTAATTTAATAATTATTAATATTATTAAATTAATCAGGAGTGAGTTTAATGAAAAATAATAAACTATTATTAATTATTATTCCAATAATAATAATATTAGGAGTAGTTATAGTTTTATTTATTAATAAGAATAATAACACTATACCAGATAATTACATATCAGTATTTCATGGAGGCTCATGAGAAGTTACATACGAAACTTATATCTATAAACAAGATAATGGTCATACTAACTATGGTTTTGATTATATAAATGTAACTAGAACTACAAAGTCTTGGGGAAGTACTGAAAGTAATATAGAAATCACTAAACGTGGTTCAGTAATGTGGACAGACGATGTATTCCCAGTAGCTGAAGAAAATAACGCATACCAATATGTAACTATAAAAGGTAGTGATAAAACATATAAAATAGAAGATTATATGTCTATGTTTATAATGGATTAATAATAAAAAAGAATAGCACTTAAAAAATTATATGCTATTTTTTTTATTTATTATTTTTTAATAAAAGATGATACAATATAACCAGGTGAAGTTTATGATCTTTAAATGTAAATTGCGCGGTGGAAATATAATTCCAATAAGCAATACTCATAAAGGCAATTGTGAATATTGCAAAAGCACAATGACTCTGCCAAAATTAGACAATGAAAAAACTAAATGATACTTATGATATAATCAAATTAAAATATTTAAGAAAGGGGGTGAGATTATGAGCAAAAAATCACCACTTGAAAACTTAAAATCTTTTAGTTGGATATATATTATAGTATCTATACTATATATAGGTGCAATTATTATATGTAACTTTATGCCTGAACTTAAAGATGGACTTACTGAAGGATTAGGCAAAGATGGAATGTTATCATTAAACATTGCTGCTGGTGTATACGTAGCACTTAACTTATGGTATTTCTGGCTTTGTAGAAGAGTCGCTGACCGTAAGAGCGAAGGAACATTATACATGATTCTTCTAGTTCTAGGTATTGTTAGTAGTATAGTAACATTCTTTACAACTAAAGGAGCTGGAAGAGCTTTATCTTTTGATGCTATTATAGATTTGTGCGGTCTATATTTCTTAATGCAAGCAAAAAAAGAAAAGTAAAATTCAAATTAAACACAAGAAATACTACTGATATAATCAGTAGTTTTCTTTTTTTATGTGTTCTATAATTTAGAATTTTTTTAATTAGCTCATCCAAACATTAATAAGATTTAGTACTTTAATATTCAATAAAAAAGCAAACCATTTCTAGTTCGATTAATATCACATATAAAGCGTTTTAATCTTAAACTAAGTCAAAATATTTATTTTTGACTAGTAAATTATACAACAATTTTTATAAAAATAAAATATTTATAAAATACTTTAAAAATAAGAGTTAATTAAAATCTTAAGTGCACACATTATATGCACTTAACTCTTTAATTATA
>CAMOYX010000001.1 GCA_946630615.1 uncultured Mycoplasmatota bacterium | reverse complement strand
GAGGCATTACATGTTTGAATTAGTATCTAAATATAAACCAATGGGAGATCAACCTAAAGCTATAGAAGAATTAGTAAAAGGTATTAACGAAGGAAAGGTTCATCAAGTATTACATGGTGCTACAGGTACAGGTAAAACATTTACCATGGCAAACATAATTGCTAAAACTAATAAACCAGCATTAATACTTGCTCACAACAAAACTCTAGCAGGCCAATTATACTCAGAGTTTAAAGAACTATTTCCAAATAACCATGTAGAATACTTTGTCTCATACTACGATTACTATCAACCAGAAGCATATGTACCTCAAACAGATACCTATATAGAAAAAGACTCATCTATAAATGATGAAATAGATGAGTTAAGACACGCTGCTACATCTGCACTTATTAACTATAAAGATGTAATAATTATAGCTTCTGTATCATGTATATATGGTATAGGAGAAAAAGAAGACTATGAAAGAAACATGTTAATTTTAACAGTTGGAGATGAAGTTAAAAGAAACAATATCATATCAAAACTAATTGATATGACATATGAAAGAAATGATATAGATTTCCATCGTGGAACATTCAGAGTCCATGGTGATACTCTAGATATCATTCCGATAAATGAACATGTAAATGGAATAAGAATAGAATTCTTTGGAGATGAAATAGATTCTATTAAGAAATTTGATCCAGTAACTGGAGAGGTTCTAAAAAAAGTTTCTTCTATAACAATATCACCAGCATCACAGTTTGTTACAGTTCCAGAAAAACTTGCTATTGCTATTGAAAGAATAGAAAAAGAAAGAGATGAAAGAGTAAAAGAATTACACGATAAAGGTAAACTTTTAGAAGAAGAAAGACTAAAACAAAGAACAGACTATGACATAGAAATGTTAAAAGAAACAGGTTTCTGTCGTGGTATAGAAAACTACTCAAGACACCTAGCCCTAAGAGGTGAAGGAGAAACCCCTACATGTTTAATAGATTACTTTCCAAAAGACTTTCTTATGTTTGTAGATGAATCTCATGTTACTATTCCTCAAGTAAGAGGTATGTATAATGGGGACAGAATGAGAAAAACTACTTTAGTTGAATATGGTTTTAGACTACCAAGTGCACTTGATAATAGACCATTAAAGTTTGATGAATTTGAAAAGAAGATTAATCAAATAATATATGTATCAGCTACCCCTGGAGACTATGAAATAGAAAAATGTAATAATAAATTTGTAGAACAAATAATTAGACCTACAGGTTTATTAGATCCAGAAATAGAAGTAAGACCTACTATAGGCCAAATAGATGATCTAATAAATGAAATAAGAATAAGAATTAGCAAAAATGAAAGAACATTAATAACTACCCTAACTATACGTATGAGTGAAGAACTAACTAACTATTTAAAAGAAGTAGGTCTTAAAGTTGCATACTTACATAATGAAATAAAAACTCTAGAAAGATTAAAAATAATCCATGACTTAAGAAGTGGAGTATATGATGTCTTAGTAGGTATAAACCTACTAAGAGAAGGTATAGATATACCAGAAGTATCTTTAATTGCAATCATGGATGCTGATAAACAGGGATTCTTAAGAAATGAACGTAGTTTAATTCAAACTATAGGACGAGCAGCAAGAAATGCAAATGGACATGTAATCATGTATGCAGATACTATCTCAGAATCTATGGATAAAGCTATTAAAGAAACTGAAAGAAGAAGAACAATTCAAATGGCTTATAACAAGGAACATGGAATTATTCCTAAAACAGTTACTAAAAAGATTACAGATGTTATCTCTAACGTTATTAAAGAAGATAAAAAAGAAACTAAGAAAGACTTAACAAAGAAAGAAAAAGAATCTATCATAGCTAACATAGAAAAAGAAATGTTAGAAGCTGCTAAATCATTTGACTATGAAAGAGCAATTGAACTAAGAGATTTACTATTTGAACTAAAAAGTGAAAACTAATATTTACTTTATTTAAAAATATAAATATAATATTTATAGAAAGGTAGAGAAAAGAAATGAATATTATAAAAAGCAAAGTAGGAAAAGAAATAGTTAAAATATCTTTTGTAATATTAGTTTTAATAGGAATAACTAGTACCCTAAATACTATTTCAAGTTACGAAAGAACTGAACAAAGTATAATAGTAAATGATACTCTTCCTGATAACAAAAAAGCTTCTAAAGTTAGTTATCAAAAATCAGAAACTGAAACTATAACAGTACAAGAAGCCCTAGATGAACTAGCAGAAATATTTAAATAATAAACTAAAGAAAAGATGTTAATAACATCTTTTCTTTTATTTACTCTATAAATGTGCTATATTATCGTTATTGTAAAAAGGAAAAGAGGAATAATATGAGAAAAACATATATCTTTGGACATAGAAATCCAGATACAGATGCTACATGCTCAGCAATAGCACTATCATATTTAGAAAACAAATTAGGTAATCATACAGAACCAAGAGTACTTGGAGCCTTAAATAAAGAAGCTCAATACGCATTAAAAACATTTAATATAGAAGAACCTGAATTCTTAGATAATGTTAAAGTTAGAATTAGAGATGTAAACTACGCTAAAGGCGTAATGATGAGTGAAAAATCATCTATTAAAGAAGTAATAGATTCAATGAATAAAAATAAATGCTCAGGTATGCCAATAGTAGATGAAAAGAATAAACTAAACGCATTTATTTCATTAAAAGAAATAGCTAAAGTATTTGTAGAAAATAGTAAAGATCACTTAAGTACAAACTATAATTTATTACTAGAAACTTTAGACGGAAAAGAAATATTACATTACGACGATGAATTTGATGGAAAGATCTTAGCAGGTTCATATCAAAGTCAAACTTTCTTTGATCGTGCTAACATCAATAAAAATGATATTCTAATAATTGGAGATAGACATAAAATCTTAGAACATTGTATTAATTCTAAAATATCTTTAATAGTAATAACAAATGGTATTGAACTAGAAAGTGACTTACTAGAATTAGCAAAGAAAAACAAAGTAAATGTAATATCATCTCCACATGATACTTATAATACATGTTCTAAAATAGCTTTATCTAACTATGTAAGAACAATAGCTTTAAATAAAAACCCTAAAGTTTTCCAAGATACAAACTTCTTAACAGACTTCGTACAAGAAGCCAACAAACTAGGACATACAAACTATCCAGTAGTAAATAAAAATGATAAATGTGAAGGTTTAATAAGATTAACAGATGCTGGATCATACACTAAACAAGATGTAATTTTAGTTGACCACAATAACTTTGAACAATCAGTAACTGGTCTAGATGAAGCAAACATTGTTGAAATAATTGATCACCACAACCTAGGTGGTATTGGTACTAACGTTCCAATTAACTTCCGTGGTATGCCAGTTGGTTGTACTTCTACAATTCTATATTACTTATATAAAGAAAAAGAAGTTGAAATTCCACAAAATATTGCTGGTATCATGTTATCTGCTATTTTATCTGATACTTTAATTTTAAAGAGCCCAACAACTACAGATATGGATAGAAGAGCAGTAGAAGAATTATCAAAAATTGCTAAAGTAAACTATGAAGAATACGGCCTAGATTTATTAAAAGCTGGTTCTTCAATCGAAGGTATGTCAATTGATGATATTATCTACAATGACTTCAAGACATTTAAAGTATCTAATAACACATTTGGTATTGGTCAAGTAATTACAATGGATATTGATAAGATTAATAATATGAAAGATGAATTTGTTACTAGATTAAATGAATTAGGTAAAACAAACTTTAAAACAATTGCTGTATTTGTAACAGATATAGTTAAAAATGGTTCATACATATTATTTGATGAAAAGAGTAAAGAAATCCTAATGGATGCATATGACCTAGAAGAATTAGAAGAAGGTACATTTATCAAAGACATGGTAAGTAGAAAAAAACAAATGTTACCAGGCTTAATGGAAGCATTCGAAAAAACAAATTAAAACATAAAAGATGCTTGCTTTTGCAAACATCTTTTTATGATGTATAATATTAATAGAGAGGGATAATATGAGCCAAGAAGAAATAATATTTAATCTAATATTTTTTATTGTAGTATTTATACTAGCATTCATAGTAATACTATTAGCTAATAAATATAAATTAAAAAAGAGAAAAACAAAAGATATCATGGAATTATCTTATATTAAAAATAAATTTAAAATAGACATAAAAAAATTAAATATAAAGAAAGAAATAATTATAATTAGTATATTTGACTCATTTATTATTTCTTTTGTAGCAACATTTATATCTATATTAAAAATACATTATATTTGGCAAATACTAATAGGATTTATAATACTAGTAGCATTAATATATTCAATATATGAATTATATGGAAGACACTTAAAAAAGAGATTACAAAAAGAAGAAACTAATTAGTTTCTTCTTTTTGTATGTTCTCTTCACTTGGCTCTTCAGTAGTTTCTTCTTTTTTATCTTCAATTAACTTAGCGTGAATTACAAGTCTTTCAGTATCTCCAGAACAAGTAGATAGAGTAAGTATCTTATCTTTAACACTCACTGAAGTATCAATCTTAACTCTGTTTCTTTTTACTTCTTGATCTAAGTAAGCTTGTTTTTCTTCATCAGTTTCAAAGTTAACTCTTAAATAATCTGTAGTATTTGAAATAGTATATATTGAAAATATTTGCCATTTCATAGATTCATACATAGTATCAAATTGTATTATTTGATTCTCTGGTTTACTGTACCAGTTATAATACATTACTTTATGTAATGTACCAAACATTACACCAGAGTAGTACATATTATGACCATATATTATAGTGTTATCCGATAAATATTTATCAGAATTTCTATAATCCATGTATATCCAACCATTTCTATCATCTTCACCATATAAGTTCTTTTTTAAATAAAAGTTATTATCAGTACTTTTAACAACTGGATAATCTACAGCTGTGTTATTAACTTTAATATATCCAACTACATCTTGGTTAATTTGTAGTAGGGAAGCAATATATTTATTTACTATTGGCCTATTTGCAAAATTATATCCTTCAACAATATCAATTGGATCATTATTGTTACTTTTTTCTATTACTTCATTAACTTTATCAGTAATATTGTTAACAACTGTTAAACTCAAGTAATTCTCATATAAAGAATAACCGAATATTAAAAATACCATGGAAATTAATAAAATACTTGATAACTTTAAAGTATTTATATTAACTTGTTTCATTAAGTTAGCTGATATGTATTCTTCAGAGTATCTTAATCCAACCTCTATATGTTTATGTTTATATTTCTTATTTAATTCTTTTAATTTTAAGATATCTTGATTATTAGTAATATTGTCATATATTTCTATAAATACATATTTATATTTATACTTATTTAATATTTCAAATATAAACTTAATATCATTAATATTAAATTTCATAATCTTAATATATCTTAATTTTCTATTAACTCTTAAAAAAGTATTAAAATCATCTTTATCTTCATTTGTTAATTCATTAAATATACTAATATCCTTTTTATAATACATATTTGAATATATAGTTAAATGATTATCTTCCATAAAAGGAGAAATATAAAATACTTCAGAATGAGTTGTAACATTTATACCATTCTTATCTAATAATTCAAACATATAATTAGGAATAGTAAACACATCCAAAAACTTAACTGTTCCAAATCTTAATATTTCTTCATATACTTCATATAAAAAAGTTTCTTGCTTCTTAATCTTAATACTAACAATTTTAACTTTTCTAAAATAAGGTAATAAGAATAAAGCTAAAGAATTACTTTGAAATACTAAAGTATCTATTTTATTCATTTCACATAATTCATAAAAAAATGGAAGTACAATATTAATATTTTCTTTTAAATAATCATCAGAAAAAACAATTTCTTCATTAGAAATAATATTAGTGTTCATAAGATCTTCTCTTATTATTTGATTATGTTTATAAGAAATTAGTAAAGAATTATCTTGAATAGAAATAACAATTTTTTTCAATTTATCCTTCACCACCTTATTATCATTCTAAAAATACTATATCACAAAATTTACATTCTAAGTAAAAATATCTAGCAAGAAAAAAAATATATGCTATAATTTTATTATAGAAGGAGAGTATAAAATGAAGAAAAGAATATTTTTATCTTTAGCAATTGCAGCATTTGCATTAGTATTTGCTACAAATGTTAATGCAGCAACAATCTTTGGATCTAATGCAGCTATTACTGAAGCTACAACTGATGCTCAAACTACAATTGGACAAAATGGTATTACTCTAACAGCAGTTGGAGGAAAGTACACAGCATATGTTGGAGTTAAAGGTGCAAGCGCAGGATCATTAAAAACTGCACGTTTTACTGTAGTTACTTCAAATGGATATTCAATTGATACTAAAACAGGCGTAGTTGGTTCTGGATCTTACAAACTTTCATCAGTTGAGCTTGTAAAAACTGATTCTACAACTGGTAAAAAATATTACTATGTTACTTTAACTAGTACAACTGGTATGCCTGCTTCAACTGGCTACTCAAAAGACAACCAAATTGCTACAATAACATATCAAGCTTCAACAACTGCTACAGGTGACTGTTCTTTAGAATTAAGCCCAGCATGTTCTAAAACATCAACAGGTGCATACTATTGTAAAGATGGAAGTAATTGTACTCAAGAAATGTTCGAAGAACAATGTGAAGCTAAAGTAAGTACTTGTAAAGTTGAAACTGGTAAAGACGGACAAAAAGTATACTACGATGCTAATGGTAATGTAACTACTGAAGCTGACTACAATGCAAATTGTACAAAAGCTGAAAATCCTGAAACAGGATCTTACTTACCAGTAGCCATTATTGCTTCTGCATTAGTAGTAGCTGTAGCTACAATCGTAATTACTAAACGTTCAAAAATTTATCACGTTTAATAAATTAGAATAGTCTTAAGACTATTCTTTTTTTATTGGAACTAAGTTATAATACTTTTGAGTGATGATTATGAAAGATATAAAAGGATTAACAACAAAAGAAGTAACAGAAAGAATTGAAAAAGGACAAGTAAATATAAGTGATATTCCTAAAACCAAAACTATAAAACAAATAATAAAAGATAACTTATTTACTTACTTTAATTTTTTAAACTTAGCATTAGCCATTGCAGTATTAACAGCAGGTTTAATAAATAATAATTTCTTTGGAAGTTTAAAAAACTGTTTATTTGTAGGAGTAATAATAGTAAATACTATTATTAGTACTATAGAAGAAATAATATCTAAGAAAATTACTGATAAACTATCAATTATTTCAGAAACAAAAGTTACTGTTATAAGAAATGGCAGTGAACAAATAATATCCTATGAAGATGTAGTAGTAGATGATATTATTAAACTTACTCTAGGCCATCAAGTAGTAGCAGATTCTGTTATTATAGATGGAATAGTAGAAGTAAATGAATCATTTCTAACAGGTGAAGCAGATAATATTTCTAAAAAGAAAGACGATAATATATTATCTGGCTCATTTATTACATCTGGTACTTGCTATGCTAAAGTAACAAACGTTGGTAAAGATTGTTATGTATCAAAGATTTCAAAAGAAGCAAAATACGATAAAAAAATAAACTCAGTTATAATGGAATCATTTGAAAAACTATTAAGAGTTTTATCAGTATTACTAATCCCAATAGGTATAGTAATGGCATTTTCTCAATTTGCTATTACTAAATCAGCAGGTGACTCAATTTATGCAACCGTAGCTGCACTAATTGGTATGATTCCAGAAGGCCTAGTGTTATTAACTTCATCAGTCATGGCAGTTGGAGTTATAAAACTTTATAGAAGACATGTATTAGTTCAACAACTATATGCAATAGAAATACTTGCAAGAGTAGATGCTATATGTCTTGATAAAACAGGAACTCTAACAGAAGGCAAGATGGCAATAAAAAGTATAATTCCATATAAAAAACATAAAGAAGATGAAGTAAGAGAATACTTAAATAAATATGCAAATCAAAGTAGCGATACAAATTCTACTATGATGTGTTTAAAAGATTATTTTAAAGATGGAATAAAAGAAAATATTAAAGAAGAACTAAACTTCTCATCAGATCGTAAATTTGGATGTCTAACATTTGAAAAAGAAACCTTATATCTTGGAGCACCAGATATCTTAGGTGGTAAATCTATTCTAAAAGAAATAGAAGATTATCAAACTGATTACAGAGTTCTTGCAATAGCTAAAGGTAAAAAACTATCTAAGAATCCAGAAAACTTAGAAATAATTGGATTTGTTTTACTAGAAGATGTAATTAGACCAAGTGCTAAAGAAACTTTAGAATTCTTTAAACAAAATGATGTATTAGTAAAAATAATATCAGGAGACGATGCTAAGACAGTTCAATCTATTGCCAAAAAAGTTGGCATAGAAGCAACTGCTAAAGACATCGGAGATTTATCAAAAGAAGAAATACAAAAACTAGTTAAAACTATAGATATATTTGGAAGAGTAAAACCAGAACAAAAGAAATGGATAATTGAAGAATTACAAAGAGAAGGCCATACAGTTGCAATGACAGGTGATGGTGTAAACGATGTACTTGCTCTAAAACAATCTGACTGTGCTATCTCAGTTAAATCTGGAACAGATGCAGCAAGAAATATATCTCAATTAATATTATTAAATGACGACTTTAACTCACTTCCTAATGTAGTTAAAGAAGGAAGACAAATAATTAATAATGTTGAAAGAAGTGGATCTTTGCTACTTGCTAAAACAATGTATACAATATTCTTAATAATACTAAGTGTAGTAGCAATGCAAAGATACTTCTTTGTACCAATTCAATTAACTTTAATAACTTCATTTACTATCGGAGCACCATCATTCATATTAGCTTTAGAACCTAATAATGAACTAGTTAAAGGTAAGTTCTTACTCAAGATTGTGGCAAGAGCTCTACCTGTATCACTTACAGTACTATTTAATGTATTAATAGTAACAGGTTTTGCAAATGTCTTTGGACTAACTTACGAAGTATCAAGTTCTATAGCAGTAATTCTTACTGGTATAACTGGTCTAATATATCTTCATAAGATTTGTACTCCATATACAGTTATAAGAGGTTTATTATTCTATACTATGTTATTTGGATTTACATTCTCAGTATTATTTGTTCATGATTTCTTTAATGTAGTTTCATTTAACCTAGCTATGATTTTAATTATCTTAGTTCTAGCAATAGATAGCTTATACATGTATAATTTATTTAACTACATTGTTACACACGTATTTAATAAGATTGATAATACAATCAAAGTAGAGGAGAGAATATGAAAAAAATAATTAAAAAAATAATACCAATAATACTTTTAATAGTAACAGTTATACCTTTACAAATTATGATTACAAGAGCAGACTCTGGATGGGGTTCAAGTTATAGCGGTGGCTCTTCATCATCTTCATCATCATCTTATTCATCATACTCATCACATTCATCTTATTCTTCATCATCTTCATCCTATGATGGCGAAGCTAGTATTGAAGATATAATAATATCTATAGTTGTTATAGCAATAATCTTTATAGTAATAGCTAAATTTGGTGGTAAAGGTGAAGGAACTTCATCTTCATATAAAGATATATCTGAAGACACATTAAAAGAATTCTTACCTAATGAAACTCTAGAAACTTTAAAGCAAGAAATCTGGGATAACTTCGTAGATGTACAAAATGCATGGATGGAATTTGACTATGATAAATTTGAAGAAATAATATCTGAAGAATTATATGATAGTTATGTTAATGACTTAGAAGTTCTAAAACTTAAAAAAGGTAAAAATGTAATGAGTGATTTTGAAAAATTAGATATCAAAATTATAAAAGTAGAAAAAGAAAATGGAGTAATAACAGTAGAATCATACTTAAATGCAAAATTCTTTGACTATGTAATAGATACAACTAATAATCATATTACAAGAGGTGGAAATGCTTACAAAATTAATAATAGATATATCTTAAAACATGTTGTAAGTGAATTACCAAAAGAAAGTATTACTTGTCCTCACTGTGGTGCAGATGTTTCAAGTGTATCTTCTACTACATGCCCATACTGTGATTCAAAACTTAATAAGAAACCATCTAAACTTGTATTAAGTTCAAAAAGAAATATCTAAGAGGTGATAATATGCAAATAGAAGAATATTCAAATATTGATAAAACATTTACTAAAGAAGTATTTACTTCACGTATGCAAAGCTACATGAAAAGATACTTCTCTGCATTATCTTTAAATAAACTAACAAATATAAATTACTTCTTATCTAAAGAATTACAAGAATCTCTTAAATCTAAATTAGATAAAGATACAAAAGATGGTAAAAGAACAATTTATGCAGAATTAAATGTAGATGAAGTATCTATTACTAATATTAGAGAGGAACAAGACTCCTATAAAATAACATGTAATGTATTAGTTAAGTATCTTAAAGATGAAATAAACTTAAATGATACTTCATACACTTCAGACCATGGAGCAAGATCTGAAAGAGAATTCCATAACTATGAAGTATCTTTATCTAAGAGTAAAGATGCTAAAGAAATGCCAGTTGCTCCAATCTGCCCATCATGTGGACACCCAATAAATGTTGATAGAAATGGTAACTGTCTATATTGCAAAACTGACTATCCATTATATTTATATGATTTTATAGTTACAAGTATAAAAGAAATTGATTAACCAATTTCTTTTTTTTATAATTATTAATAGAAAGGAAGGTTTTATATATGTTATTAATAGTATTAATGATTATTTTATTTATAATCTTAACATCTATAAGAGTAGTAAATGAATATGAAAGAGGAATTCTATTTAGATTTGGTAAATTTAATAGAATATTAAATCCAGGTTGGAATCTAGTATTCCCAATTATTGATTCTTTTGTAAAAATTGATGTTCGTACAAGAGCAATAGATGTACCAGAACAAGACGCTATTACAAAAGATAACGTTTCAGTAAGAATAAATGCAGTATTATACTTCTCTGTATTTGATGCTTCTAAAGCAGTAATCGGAGTTAAAGATTACTCTTATGCAGTATCTCAACTTGCACAAACTACAATGCGTAACGCTGTAGGTGCAGTAACACTTGATGAATTATTATCACAAAGAGATAAAATCTCTGAAGAAATCTGTGAAATAATTGATAAAGCTACTGACCCATGGGGAATCAAAGTTGAAAATGTTGAATTAAAAGACATTAAACTACCTCTAGAAATGCAAAGAGTTATTGCTAAAGCTGCAGAAGCAGAAAGAGAAAGAGCTGCTGTTATCACTAAAGCTGAAGGTGAAAAGATTGCTGCAAATAACTTAGCTGACGCTGCAAGAACAATGTCAGAAGCTCCTGGTGCTCTTCACTTAAGAACACTAGCTACTCTAAATGATTTATCATCAGACCAATCAAATACAATAATATTTGCAATACCAATTGAAGTATTAAGAGCATTTGGCCAAGATGGTTTTGATGCTAAAACAGCTGAAAACTTAGTTAAAAAAATAACTAATAAAAAAGAAGAATAAAGTATATATAGCTTTATTCTTTTTTTATGTTACAATATGACCAAAGGAAAGAGATTTATGAATAAAATTGAATTAACTGATGAAGAAAAAGAAATAAAAGCAAATAGATACTTTAAACTTCTAAAAGAACACGCAATAGGAAAAAAAGTAATAGTACATAGATACTACGCTGGTTTTGATGCAAGAGAAGCTGGAATATTAAAAAGCATTAAAGATTATAAAGGTATCGTAATAGAAAAAAAGTCAGGAGAAGATGACTTAGACTTTATATCTACATGGGGAGCAATAGTAAGTATAACTGACTACGCTAATGAAAATAAAGTTTACTACAACTATGAAAACCAAATTCCAAGAACCTACGGATCAGGTTACCCTGAAGTATATAACATGTTTTTAGAAAGAATATACGGTAAAAATATTGCAAACCAATATAAATTACCAGAAAGAGAAAAAACACTAAAAAGAAAATAAATAACAAAAGGACTTATATTTTAAGTCCTTTTATTATTTCCTTTATTTACTTTAAAAATATTTTTTGCTATCATTATAATGTATAAGAATAAATAGGAAAGTAGGCTAGGTACTATGCAAAATGAAATTATGAAGAAAATAGATTTATTAGTAGAAATGAGTGACACTAATAATCACTATGAAAATTTAAAAGAAGAATTAGATTCTATTAATAAAGATATATCTTATGAAAGAAATAAAATAAATGATATTAAAAAGACTATTATTCCAGAAAGATACATTAAATCATCAGCAAGAATAATAGATGAAAATATAAAAATAGGTTTAACAAATAAATTAGAAAGAGAAGAAAAAGAACTATCTACTTTATTAAATAATATAGAAGAAATAAGCATAGAAGAAGAAGAATCTCATAAAGCTATTGAAGAAATAACAACAGAATTAGAAAGACTATCTTCATTCCTAAATTCTTTAGAACTTAAATTAAAAACAATTGGCTCAAAAGATAAAAACGCCTATTCATTCTATGAAGATTTAATGAGTGAAACAACTTCTTCAATTAAAGAAAATGAATCACTTCTAAATACTAAAAAAGATTCTCATTTAATTATTACAGATAAATTAAATACTCTTGGAGAAGAAAGATCTAAATTAGAAACTCAAATTAATGAAGATAAATCTAGATTACAAGAAACTATTGATATTCTAAATAACAAAAACTCATACATAGATGAAGAATTAAAAGAAAGCGATAAAGAAAAAATATCTAAATTAGAAGAAGAACTAAATAAACTAGAAGATAGAAAAACAGAAATCTTAGAAGATCCAGCATTCATCGGATACTTAGCTGAAGAAGCAGTTGTTGAAGATGATATTACTACTGCTCTAAAAGAAATTAAAAACTTAACTGAAATAGTTAAAAAACGTCCATACATGGATTTTATCTCAAGTGAACTAGAAGAAGCTCTAGAACAAGCTACATCAAAAAGAGATGAATTTGCATCTCTTATTGATAGCAAAAACTACAACGGTGAAGATAAATCTATAATGAGTGATAGAATAGCATACCTAGAATCTAAAAAGAATACTATAGAAGAAGAAATAGATATCTTAAAAGA
Source organism: uncultured Mycoplasmatota bacterium (assembly GCA_946630615.1). Lineage (GTDB taxonomy): Bacteria > Bacillota_I > Bacilli_A > RF39 > UBA660 > Ventrenecus. Next base: position 30,511 of record CAMOYX010000001.1, on the reverse strand, counting down.
TAAAATTAATAAAATAGATACTGAAGAAGTAAAAGAATTAAGAACTAAAGTAAATGAAACTAAACTTATAAAAGATAAACTAACTTCAGATATAGAAGACTATAAAAAAGTATTAAAGAGTAATAATGAATATAAAACACCAAGAAAGAAAGCCCTATTAAATGCTGCTTTCCATCGTAAAGTAGAAGAACTAGAACACGTAAGTACTATTTTATCTTCATATCAAAAAGACTTAGAAAATTTAGTTAACTCTTCTAAACTATTAGAAGAAAAAGAATTAACTAGTAAAAAAGAAGAAATTAAGTTAATTAATAAAGAAATAAATGAAATAGAAAAACTAATAATGCTAAATTCTAGAACAGAAGATATTCTTGCTTTAGAAAAAGATAAAGTAGAATTAAAGAAACTATCAGATGAAGTAGAAAAAATTAAAAATAGAATGAAATATAAAACTACTCCAGATGAAATCTATGATGAACTAGAATTAAGCTTACAAGGTAGAACAAAAGAGGAATTTGAAACTCCAAATAACTCTGAAGAAGAATACATTAATCTAGAAGACTATAGAATTAATGCTAAAGAAAAACGTGAAGAGAAAAAAGAACTAGAAGAAGAAAGTATTAAACCAGCTATTAAAGCTATAGAAGAAGAGGAAGAAATTAAGCCTCTATCAAGAACTGAAAGAACTCAAAGATTAAAAGTAGTAAGTGTTGAACCAATTAATGAAACTAAAAAAGAAGAAGTAGTAGAAGATAATAAACCTACTAAAGAGAAAGAAGATATAACTCTTCCTTTCATTGAAGAACCAACTCAAGAAGAAGTTCGAACTCCATCACTAGAAGACACAGCTGAAAAAGAACTAGAACCTTTAGTAGATACAGATGACTTACAAATTCTAGATAACACAGCATATATAGACTTTAATGATCTATTAAATGAGGATAAGTAATGGAAATAAAAATTAATACTATTATTAAATTATCTAATAATCAAAAATACATGGTATTAAATGAAACTATATATGAAGATAATAAATATTACTTAGTCATGGGAATGACTAACGATGAAGTAGATACTAAAAATGTATCTATAATAAAAGAAGTAATAGATAACAACGAAACATATATAGAAGAAGTAAAAGATACTACTCTTGTAATAAGATTAATAGATATCTTAAAGAATCAAACTCTAAAAGAAAGCTAATAGCTTTCTTTTTTAATATATATATGTTAGTATATCTAACGTAATAATTATAAATGTGCACAGATAGTATTATTACAATAATTCATTTTTAATGGTCAAAGCATTAAAAAATATAAAAAGAATAGCCTTTATTTATAAAGCCTATTCTTTTTTTTTACTTATAATTATGTTATTCTTATTACATTAGAAAGGAGTTATTATATGAAAATATATAATACATTAAGTCATACAGTTGAAGACTTTAAACCTTTTGTGGAAGGTAAAGTTAAAATGTATACCTGTGGGCCTACAGTATATAACTATGCTCACATCGGAAACCTACGTACATATATATTTGAAGACATTCTTGAGAAGTCTTTAAGATACTTAGGTTACGAGGTAACTCGATGTATGAACATTACTGATGTAGGACACTTAACAAGTGATTCTGACTCCGGAGAAGATAAGATGCTAAAGGAATCTAAAAAAGAACATAAAGGAGTCTTAGAAATAGCACACTTCTACACTGAGGCATTCAAAAAAGACATGTCTAAATTAAATAACAAATGGCCAGAAATAGTTTCACCAGCTACAGAAAACATTGAATTCTATTTTAAAATAATAAAAGATCTATTAGATAAAGATATAGCTTATATCTCAGGTGGAAACGTATACTTTGATATATCTAAAGCTAACAACTACTATCAATTAACAGGTAATAAAGAAGATGAAATGGTAGTAGGAGTAAGAGAAGGCGTAGAAAAAGATGATAATAAGAAAAACCAAGGAGACTTTGTTTTATGGTTTACATCATCTAAATTCGAAGACCAAGCTCTAAAATGGGATTCACCATGGGGTGTAGGATACCCTGGATGGCACATAGAATGTAGTGGTATCTCTATTAAAAATCTAGGAGAACACTTAGATATACACTGTGGTGGAGTAGATAACATCTTCCCACACCATACAAATGAAATAGCACAATCAGAAGCCTATCTAGGTCACAAATGGTGCAACTACTGGGTACATGGGGAACACCTAAACGATACAACAGGTAAAATGAGTAAATCTAAAGGAGAATTCTTAACAGTTTCATTATTAGAAGAAAAAGGATATAATCCTTTAGCATATCGTTTCATGTGCTTAAACTCTCACTATAGAAAACAATTACTATTTAGTTATGATATATTAGATAACTTTACAACAAGTTATGAAAAACTTCTAAATGATATTAAAAATATTAATAAAGAAGATGGTAACTTAATAGAAGAAGACTTTAATACTTATAATAATAAATTTAAAGATTCTCTAGCAGATAATCTAAATACAGCAAACGCTATAACAATATTATACGAAGTATTAAAATCTAACTTAAATGGTAAAACTAAATATGAATTAATAAAATCATTTGATAAAGTATTATCTATTAATCTAATAGAAGAAAAAACTATATCTAAAGAACTAGAAGAATACATTAATAAAAAAATAGAAGAAAGACTAGAAGCAAAAAAGAATAAAGATTATGCTCTAGCAGACGAAATAAGAGAAGAACTAAACTCTAAAGGTATTACACTAAAAGATACTAAAGAAGGAACAACATATATTATTTAATGAATTTGCTTGACAAATTCCTAATAATCTATTAATATAACGTTGTTATTTTAAAAGAAAAAGAAAGAAGCAAGTCCATTGCTCACCTGAGTTAACATATAACTAGGTAAATGCTTAACTAATTATTCTATTAATAATTAATAAAGTATAAGATGGACTGCGTCCATCTTTTTTAATTGTATGGAGGCTGATTTATTATAGCAAAGAATAGTAATGACTTATTAGTCAATGACGAGATTAGAGTACCTGAATTAATGGTAATCGGACCAAATGGTGAGAAGATGGGTATCAAGAGCCTAGAAGACGCAAAAGTAGTTGCACAATTCGCAGGACTTGACCTAGTATTATTAAATAATACATCTACACCAGCAGTTGGTAAAATAATGGATTATTCTAAATTCAAGTATGAAAAACAAAAAAAACAAAGAGAAGCTATGAAAAAACAACGTGAATCTAACAAGAACTTAAAAGAATACAGTTTCTCACCAGATATTGATATCCATGATTTTAACACTCGTGTTAAAAATGCTTATGATTACCTAGTAAAAGGTCATAAGATTAAAGGATCAATTCGTTTTAGAGGACGTCAAATGGATCACGTAGATCGTGGAGCAGACGTACTAAATCGTTTTGCTGATAAGTTAAGTGATGTCTCTACTATTGAATCTAAAGTAAGATTAGAAGGACGTAATATGGATATCATATTAGCCCCTATAAATAAGAAATAAAATAAGAAAGAAGGAAACAAACATGGCAAAAGGCCCAAAAATGAAAACTCATAAAGCAAGTAGAAAAGTTTTCAAACTAAGAAAAAATGGTACTCTTTCATATTCTAAGAGTAACAGTAGAAAACAAACAGCATCTGATACAAGCAAACAAGTAAGACAAAGAAGAAATAAAGGTACATTAGCTAAAGGTGAAGCTAAGAGACTAAAGAAAGTATTATAAGGAGGAAACATAGATGGCAAGAGTTAAAGGCGGAAACGTTTCTAAAAATAGACGTAGAAAAGTATTAAAAGCTGCTAAAGGTTACTTTGGTTCTAAACACAGATTATATAGAACTGCTCAAGAACAAGTATTCCACAGTGGTGCTTATGCTTACAGAGACAGAAGAAGAAAGAAAAGAGATTTCAGAAAACTATGGATTACAAGAATCAATGCTGCATGCCGTATGAATGATATTAGTTACTCTAAATTCATGAACGGTTTAGCAATTGCTGGAATCGAAGTAAATAGAAAAGTATTAGCTGAACTTGCAGTTAATGAACCAGCTAACTTCACTAAATTAGTAGAAGTTTCTAAAAAATCATTAGCTTCAGGTGCTAAGAAAGCTACTAAAGTAGTAGTTAAAGAAGAAAAGAAAGTTGCTCCTAAAAAAGAAGTAGCTAATAATGATTTATCATCTAAAACTTTAGCTGAATTAAAAGAAATGGCTAAAGAAAAAGATATCAAAGGCTTTTCAGGAATGAAAAAAGCCGAATTAGTTGAAGCTTTAAGTTAATTATTAAAAGAAGATGAACTTGTTACCATCTTCTTTTTATTTTTTTAATATAAATTTCACATTTCTAAACTATGATGTATACATAGAAAGGAAGTGATACATATAAATTACAAAGTAATATCTACAGATAATAATATAATAGTTTTAATTAACTAATAAGATAAATTATAAGAAATAAAGTATGAAGTGAACCCCAAATAGTTCACACAAAAAAAGAAGCGTTAGATAAAAATCTAATGTTTTTTTAATTTTGTACTTTTTGCGTTATAAAATAATATCACATCTCTACAAGAATACTAAAAACTTGTAGAAGAATGGATATTATTATTGTACAGAGTTTCTTTTTTGAGTAATACATGCCAACTTTCGATTGGCACATCAACGATTGGAGTACCTTTTCTAGCCATAGAAATAGTTATTCCATTTGACTCACAAATAGCTTTGTATTGATTATATGTATATTGGAATCCTTGAGCACTATGTAGGATTAATCCATGTACTTCTTTTTATTTTGCTATCCAATGCTAAATTGTATTATTATTGATTCCGTATTTTTTGGCTACTTTAGCATGACCACACTATACTCCAGTTTTAAATTCTTTCACAACTCTTTCTTTAAAAACTTCATCATAATGTTTTCCCATAAAAATAACACCTCACTTTCTTGAGATGTTATTTTATTACAATGTCTTATTTTTTTAAGTACCCAAAATGGAGTTCACTTCAAAATTGTCATCTTTTTAATTTTATGCAATTTGACATTAACGATTATTTTTGATAACCTTACTAAGGTTAAATAAGATAGGTGATAATATGAACAAGAAATTAATAATAAAAATAAGCATGATATCTATTGCACTAATTGCAATCGTACTTGGAACAAGTTATGCAATATGGCAAACTACTAAAACACAAAATACAAATAACTTAGTTAAATCAGGTTGCTTTAATTTAGAACTTACTGGCGAGGCAAACACCATAACTCTAGATAAAGCATATCCAGTAACTGATGAAGAGGGAATGCGTTTAACTCCCTACACCTTTAAGATAGAGAATACTTGTACAACCAATGCTGCATATAATATTAACCTAGAGACTCTAGCATCATCTTCTCTAGATTCTAAATATATTAAAGTAAGTATATCTGATGAAGAACCAGTAATCTTAAATGAACTAGAAACAAATGTAAGTCCAATCCTATCTGATGCAAAAGATAGTAAAATACTTAAAACTGGTATTGTAGATGCAGGCAAGACTAAGGAGTTCTCACTTAGACTATGGCTTGATGAAAAAGTAACAAATTCTAGTGAAGTAATGGGTAAAACCTTTGCATCAAATATTACAATTAGTTCTTTTGCAACAATAGAAAGAGATAGCGCTTTATTAAAAGAAAATGCCTTTGCTTCTTTAGACGATTTTAAAGCAACAGCAACAAAGATTATGCCATATGTTGGTACACCAAGTAGTGATATACTTGCAAGTGCAAAAGTAATAAGTGATGATAGTTCAAAGAATAAAGCTTATGCTTGGATGGAAGATACAACATTATATTACTATAGTGATGCATCAACCATAAATATGCAAAATGATAGGTTTGGAGAAAGCGGATATTACGAAAAGGATGGTTATAGTAATATTGTAAGTATAGATTTTGCAAATTTTGATACTTCACTTGTAACAAATATGAGTAATATGTTTTATGGATGTGGCAACTTAACAACCCTAGACTTAAGTGGTTTTGATACAAGTAATGTGACAACTATGGAAGATATGTTTGATTGGTGTAGTGGTCTAACCAGTCTAGATTTAAGTAACTTTAATACAAGTAAAGTAGCAAATATGAGTTATATGTTTTCTGACTGTAGCAGCCTAACAACCCTAGACTTAAGTGGCTTTAATACAAGTAATGTAACAACTATGAAAGGTATGTTTTATAATTGTAGTAGTCTAACAACCCTAGATTTAAATAACTTTAATACAAGTAATGTAAAATCTATGCGGGAAATGTTTAATCGCTGTAGTGGACTAACAACTCTAGATTTAAGCAACTTTAATACAAGTAATGTAACAATTATGTATGAAATGTTTAGAGGATGTAGTAGCCTAATAACCCTAGACTTAAGTAGTTTTAATACAAGTAATGTAACAAATATGGAAGGTATGTTTAAGGAATGTAGTAACTTACCAACCCTAGACCTAAGTAACTTTAATACAAGTAATGTAACAAATATGGATCGTATGTTTTATGGATGTAGTAGCTTAACCAGTCTAAATTTAAGTAGCTTTAATACAAGTAATGTAACAGATATGTCATGTATGTTTCAAAGCTGTAGCAACCTAACAGCCCTAGACTTAAGTGGCTTTAATACAAGTAATGTAACAGATATGATTAATATGTTTTACAGATGTAGCAGTCTAACAACGCTAGACTTAAGTGGCTTTAATACAAGTAAAGTAGAATATATGGGTTCTATGTTTTCAAATTGTAGCAACCTAACAACAATAAAACTAGACTGTGTTAAGGCTGCTAATTTAAAAACTAATATAGAATCAAACTATAGTTCAATTGCTATAACTTGTATCTAATAAAAGAAATGATTATATGAAGTGAACTATTTGGGGTTCACTTCAGTATACCTTTACTTCTTTTTATATTACTTTTATTCATGACATTCTAAGTTTTGTCAATAATAGATTTTTATGATATATTAATACACACTGAAAACACACGAAATTTGATATTTTTTAAAAATTATCAAACAATGTGCTATTTAGTATATAATATAAGTGTAGTCTGTGGTGAGACTACTGATTGTCTAATTGCTTACACAAAGCTAAAATTTTTCGGAGTAATTTAGTTGTGCAAGCAACTATTGCGGCGTAATGATGTTTACCTTCATTACGTTTTTTTCTGTAATAAATTTCTATATCATTTTCATTTTTAAAAATTGTTGCAAGTCTAATAATATTGGAACAAGCTACGTAAAGAATTTTTCTCATATATTTGTTGCCTGATTTTGAAATGGGACCATGAACGTTAATTGATTTACCTGATTGTTTAATTGATGGATCGAGTCCACAGTAAGCTGTTAATTCTTTAATATTGTTAAATCTATTAATATCACCAAGTTCTGCAATAATGATAGATGTAGTAAACTCACCAATACCATAAATAGAATTAATACTCTTAAAGTATTTAGATTTTTTAGCTAAAAAAGTCATTTTGTATTTAATAATATTGATTGTTTTTTGATATTCATTAACAAGATTAGCCATTTGAGATAAATTAGAAACTATCTCATCATTCATATTAACAGATGGGTAAGAATTAGAAGCAGTATCTTTTATTAAAATTGCTTTAGTTTTCCAATATCTAAATTCATGTTTCTTAAAGAAATTTTGAATTCTATCAATTCTAGTATTAGAGATAATATCAGCATGAGGGAATGATTTTATAAATTCTAATGCAATATTAGAATATATAAGATTATTCTTGAATATGTTTTCATATTCTGGAAAACATAAGTAAATTAGATTTCTATATCTATTTTTAATATTTACACATATATCATCTAAAGCAAAATACTGTCTAGATAAAGCATTTAAATCTAAATATTATTTATCAGGTTTAATATATTCTTTAAAAGTATTAGACATAAATAAATTAACTAAATTAATACAATCTTCTTTATCGGTTTTAGTTTTTCTTAGATTTCTTTTATGCATTCTCCCGTAAATAGGATTAATAACAAATACTTTAAAACCATTTTCTAAGAAGAATCTTTCTATAGGTCTATGATAAATGTTAGTAGATTCCATTATTACAGAAATATTATCTAATTTAAGATTATTAATTCTATTAAGTAAATTAGAAAAACCATTAATAGAATGATCAACTTCGTATGGATCAATTAGTACTTCACCACAAGAACTAACTAAAGTAACCATACTTTTGCCTTTAGCTACATCAATAGCTAAACAACTTGGCATAAGCAACATCCTTTCATTTTACGATTGAACTCTTTATACTTCTCACTCCTCATCACGCTTGTTATATAAGATTGATAAATAATCTTCACATTCTAAAACTAGGATAATAAAAAGAAAAGAGCTAGGCCGTCAGAAATATGGATGCGAAGACCCTTGTTATAATCTGCCTAAACTCAATCGTACAATTCTTACTTATTCTATAAAATAAGTAAAAATTATTATACTAATAAATCAATGATTAGCAACTTCATCAATTTACTAGTCAGTATTATACGTGTTATAATTTAATTAAGGAAAGTAGTTGAAGTTATGTATGACATTATAATAATAGGCGGAGGAACTTCAGGCCTAGCAGCAGCAATATATGCAAGAAGAGTAAATAAGAAAGTATTACTAATAGAAAATGACTCTATAGGTGGTCAAATTCTAAACGTAGAAGTATTAAATAACTATCCAGGTATAATTAATGTAAAAGGTGAAGAATTCGCTAGAAACTTAAAAAAACAAGTAGAAGACATGGGTACAGATATAGTAATAGATGAAGTAACTAAACTAGAAAAAGAACATGATATATTCTTTATATTTACTAAATCTAATCAAACATATCAAAGTAAAACAGTAATATATGCTGCAGGTGTAGAATCAAATAAACTTGGTATAAAAGGTGAAGAAGAATTTAGAGGTAAAGGTATATCTAACAACGCTATTATAGATGGACCTAACTATAAAGATAAAGTAATAGCTATAGTAGGTGGTGGTAACACTGCTATAGATTCTACTCTGTATTTATCTAATATAGCTAAGAAAATATATTTAATACATAGAAGAGATATATTTAAAACTGAACCTATTAAAATAGAATCTATTAAAGAAAAACCAAACGTAGTACTATTATTAAATACAATAGTAACTGAAATAAATGGTAAAGATAAAATAGAATCAATTAAAATAGAACACGAAGGTAAAGAACAAAATTTAGATGTAGAAGGTCTATTTATTAACATAGGTCATACACCTAACACTAAATTAGTAGAAGATCTAATAACACTAAATCCACATAAGTATATAATTACTAATCATGATTTAGAAACTCAATTACCTGGTTTATTTGCTGCAGGTAATGTAAGAGAAAAAAGAGTAGATGATATTACATCATCTATTGCAGATGGTACATTATCAAGCTTAAAAGCTATTGAATATATAGATTCTAAACTATAAAAAATACTGCATTAATATGCAGTATTTTTACTTTAATTAAATCTTTCAATTTCGTAAGGACTTGCCTCAGTACCATTACCACTCTTATAGAATAGAGTAGAAGGAATAACAATAACAGGTCTTACAAATTTCTTAGCATTAGAGTTTTCTAATAAAGGTTGTCCTATAGCAGAAACAGCATATGTTTTATATGTTGTATCACTATCTGGTGTTAATAACCAATAATTTGTATCTAATTTAGATAAATAATTATAATTCATACAACTCTTAGCAAGTGAATAATTACAAGTTCTATCAACTGAAGCATTTAAATAATCAAATAAAGGTAATAAACCAATAGTAGTAGAAATAGTATTTGAGCATTCCAATGCTCCATCACTATTAGGTATTAATTCGCCTCTACTACCAATACAAATATTATGTTCATTTATATATGCACCTGAATCAGCTAAAAATTCAGTATATACATTATCTAAAACATCTTTAATTCTTGATGTAGCATAAGTATTAAATCCTCTATTAGATCTAACAGATTCATTATATCTATCATCAAATACTTGAGCATTCTTTTCATCTGTAAAACCATCTAGTATTAAGTAAGTATCATTTTCATCAAATTTTACAATTCTCCAAGTATAATCATCAAACTTTAGATAGTTATTAACAAATTCTCCACGATAAGTATATTTATTATTAAATAAATATAAACCATTTCCACTTTCAACTATCTTTTCTTTGCTAGTAATTTCACTAGCTAAAGATTTTCTTTCATAAGTATCACATTTAACTCTTGGAGTAATTCTGTATTTTCCATTGCTATTTAATACATCTACAGAAGCATCACAAGAAGAATCTTTAAACATTTTACTTCTTTCTTTAATATATCCATTTGTTACTAACTCATCATAAGTTACAGTGTAAGTTTCTTCAAAACCAGGAACTAAGTTACTATTTGCACCCATATACTTATTAGCCGCTTTAACAAGTATTGGTTCCATTTCCTTAGCTGAGTATCTTCTTGTTAAATTTAACACTATGATTAAAACAACAATAGCAATTACTAAAAATATTAATAAACCTATTAAAGCTCTTACTAAACCTTTGTGAGTGTAGTAGAAGTCTCCAAATTTTTTTAAATCCATATTATTAATCACCTTAATCCTAAGTAAAATTATAAAGAAATACATAAAAAAAAGCAATGTAATACATTGCTTTTTTTCTCTAAAACTATCTGTTGTAGAACTCAACGATAAGAGCTTCATTAATTTCAGCATTAAGTTCAGTTCTGTCTGGTCTTCTTAAATAAGTACCACACATTTTCTTCTTATCAAAATCAACGAATGCTTTTAATGGTCTATTTTCTTCTAAACTTGCAAGTACTGCTTTATGAGATGCACTTTGTTCTTTTAAAGTAATAACATCTCCAGCTTTACAAGTATAAGAAGGAATATCTACTTTAACACCATTAACACAAATGTGTCCGTGGTTAACAAGTTGTCTTGCAGCTCTACGAGTATTAGCTAAACCCATTCTGTATACTAAGTTATCTAATCTAGATTCTAGTAAGAATAGTAAGTTTTCACCTGGAACACCTTCCATGTGAGAAGCCTTATTAAATACTCTGTGGAATTGTTTTTCAGATAAGCCATACATTGTTCTTACTTTTTGTTTTTCTTGTAATTGAACTCCGTATTCAGATAATTTGCTTCTTCTGTCAGTTCCGTGTGCACCTGGTGCATAAGGTCTCTTTGCAAGTTCTTTTCCGTTTTCTAAAGTAGAGAAGTTAAATCTTCTTGATCTTTTATAAACTGGTCCAGTATATCTTGACATAATATTTCTCCTTTCATTTATTTCTTAAAAGTTATTTGAACACTTATCATAGGGAGTAGTTGTTAACACTTTCTAAAGGCAGATTATACTTATGAAGAAATAATCTCAACTACACGTTATGTATAAGTTGGTTCCCTGCCAAACTTTCAAGCTGCTAATAGTATATAGAAAAGCCGCCTAAAAGTCAAATATTTCCTCTCTTTACAAAGATTATTATATTTGATACGATTTAGCTAGGTATTAAGGGTCTTAAGATATTGATATATCTAAGGCCTTTTTGTGAGTAAACGTAGGTGATAAAGTGATACCAGAACAAGTAAGACACATACTAGAAAAATTAGAGAACTCTGGCTTTGAAGCATACCTAGTAGGTGGTTTTGTTAGAGATTCACTTCTAAATAAAAAAACTAATGACTTTGATATAGCTACAAGTGCTACACCAAAGGATATAGTAACTATATTTGGACCACCAAAAAAAGATATTATATGTGGTTCATATAACATGAATTTAACTAACGAGATAAATGTAGATATTACAACATTTAGAAGGGAAGGAAGCTATAATAATCATATACCATTTGAAGTAGAATATACTTCTGATATTAAAGAAGATGCTATAAGAAGAGATTTTACTATAAATGCTATATATATGGATAAAGATGGTAATTTAGTAGATCCCTTAAATGGATTAAATGATTTACAAAATAAAACTATAAGAGTAATAGGAAATGCAAATAAGAGATTAGAAGAAGATCCTATAAGAATATTAAGAGCAGTTAGATTTCAAGCTTCATATAATTTTAAAATACATGAAGAATTATTAAATGCAATTATAAAAAATATTGATCTATTAGATAGTATTAGAACTGATCTTATATTAAGAGAATTAAATAAAATATTATTAAATAATGGATTCCATTTATTAAATAATTATAATATGTTAAAACCACTAGGAATAATAACTAAAGAAATTGTTTATGTTCCGGATATAGAAGCCTTATGGGCCCAAATTAATGTTACTAAAAAATATCCACATAAGAAGAATAATGAAAATGCTATAGAATTATTTAAATCATATTTAAAACTAGGAGTAGTTAATGCTAACACTATTTATAAATATGGTTACTATAAATCTTCTTTAGTAGCAGAAATACTTGGTATAAAAGAAGAAAAAATAAAAAAGATATATATGGATATGCCAATACACACTAGAAAAGATATAGTTTTATCTACAGAAGAAATACTATCTATTGCATGTGTTAAAGGTAAAGATATAGGAAATTTATTAAATGATATAGAAAATAACATTTTAAATGGCACAATTTCTAATAATCGTGATAGTATAACTAATTATATAAACGAAAGAAGGTTATCCCATGAATAACTCATCTTGTCTAGGTGAAAAAATGTTTGTGCTTTCAGATCATCTTATTAAGTATTCATCTAAATATGAATTAAATATAACTGAATTATTATTTTTAACTTACTATGAAAATGATGACACTAAAGAATTTGATGTAACTAAACTATGTGAAGTACTTCATGTTAAAGAAACACAAATATATGAAGCATTCAATCACTTATTAACATTAAAACTAATAAACTTAGAAACAAGAAAGGATTCTAATAATCGTCAATCTGAAGTTATCTCTCTAAAACCTCTATATAAAGAAATAAATGAAGAAAAGGTAAATGAAGAGAAGAATAAATCAAATGAAACTATCTACGATATATTTCAAAGAGAATTAGGTAGAGCCTTATCTAATATAGAATATGAAATAATAACTGGATGGTTAGATAAAGATTATCCTGAAGAATTAATAAAAGGAGCCTTAAAAGAAGCTGTTTATAATGGAGTAAACTCTCTAAGATATATAGATAGAATATTATTTGAATGGGAAAAGAAAGGCTATAAAAAACTAGAAGATGTAGAAAAAGGTCTTAAGAAAAATGATGATAGAGATCTAGATCTATTTGACTATGATTGGTTATCAGACAATGAAAAATGATATATTAACCTTTCTAGATGAAAAGTATCACAATGCTAAATGCATGCTTAACTATAGTAATCCATTTGAATTACTAATAGCTATAATGCTTTCAGCTCAAACTAAAGATGAATCAGTTAATAAAGTAACAAATATTTTATTTAATAAATATAAAACTATAGAAGACTATAGAAATGCAAATATTAAAGATATAGAAAGTATTCTAAAACCTATAGGCAATCAAACTAAGAAATCAAAATATATAGTTAGCATTGCAAATAAACTAAAAGAATATAACGATACTATTCCAAATAATGAAGAGTTTTTATTGTCTTTAGATGGAATAGGAATAAAAACTACTAATCTTTTTAGAGCTATGATATTTAACGAAAAAAAGATGCCAGTAGATACTCATGTTAAAAGAATATCTTTAAGACTTGGTTTAGCTAGTGAAAATAATACTCTAGAAGAAATAGAGAGTATTCTAGAAAGTTTCTTTCCAAGTGAATTTATACTAGATACTCATCATAAATTAATATACTTTGGAAGGAATTTATGTAAATCTATAAATCCAAACTGTAATGAATGTAAATTAAAAAAGTATTGTAATTATTATAAGACAAACAAAAAAGAGGATTAAAATCCTCTTTTTTTAATCTAAACCATTACCAGTTTTAGGCTTAGTAGTTGTAGTAGTGTTATTACTTGTATCAGTAGTCTTTTCTGTCTCAGTCTTAGTTGTATCTTTTATTGTAATAGTTGCTGTTACAGGACTAGATTGATTTGTTTTTAAAATACTATAACTTGCTTTAACACTAAATGTATATTTACCAGCTTTACTAAACTTATAATCTAGAGAAGTATCTTTAGTCCAGTTAAGTGTAGTAGTATTACCACTTGGATCAGTTACAGTTACTATATATCCTAATTCTCCAACATATGAAGAAAGGTTAGTCTTAAATGAATTTAAGTAAGCTGTTTCAAATGTTTGATAACTATTTGGATAATTAGCTTTGAAATCTTTAAAGTAATTTGCTAAATCTACTTTAGCTTGATCAGCTGAGTAACCACTGTTACCACTTATTGCATCCCAAGTTACTCTAATAATTGTATCACTCTTCTTAGTAGCTTCTACATTACTTGGATTATCTAATTTAGAGAATCTCTTAGATGTTTCAGCTGGTTCAGTACCTGATTTGAAGTAAGCTGTTGTTTTTAAAGATTCAGGAGTATATTCACTAGCTTTCTTTAATGGTAATAAGTCTTTTTCTACAGATACTTGAATAACACTATCAGGTTTGTTAAATGTTTCACCTGTAGTTAATATGTTATTTGCAAGATATGCAGATATAGCACCTCTTGCAGCAGTACCAGAGTTACTTGTTAAGTAGTGATCTCCATCCATATCTTTCTTATCATATCCATACCACATAGAAATAGCATATTTACTATTATAAGTATTAACCCAGTGATCTGGAGTAGTGTATACAGATACACCCTTAGCACTTGCATCAGATGAAGAAATATTTGTTGTACCAGATTTAGATGCGATTGTACCTCTTAAGTTATAAGAAATATTTCCACCAACACCTTCTCTTGTAGCTTGAAGTAACATATCAGTCACCATCCAAGCAGTTTCTTTACTCATAGCTTTTGTTCTTGTTGGTTTAAATTCAATTACTTCTTGAGTTTCAGTATTTTCTAACTTTGTATAAGAGTAAGGAGTGATATAATCTCCGCCTCTTGAGAATGCAGCGTAAGCAGCACTTGACTCTAATGGAGATAAACCATAAGGTAAACCACCAATTGCAAATGATTCAAACAAACCACCCGAACCATAATTATCTTCATCAATTCCAAGTCCATTTAAGAACTTCTTAATATTATCTTTATTATTCATTTGATATGCTTGTACAGCAGTAACATTTCTTGATGCAGATAAAGCATCTTTCATAGTCATTGCACCTTTATGTGACATATCCCAGTTATTAACTGTACCACCAGCATTGTAGGTATAGTTAACATCTAGAAACATTTGTGAAGAAGATGCGTTATTATATTCAATTAATGGACCATAATCGATTAAAGGCTTAATAGTAGAACCTGGTTGGTTTCTAGTTGTTGCTCTATTATCACCTTGAGCTACATAATGTCTACCTGGTCCTAAACCTGAAATAGATCCATCACTTATAGAAGTAACAGCTACACCAACTTGTACTAATTCATCTCTAAATTCTGTAGCAGCACCATTTTGCATGTTATTAATTACATCTTGAACATTTCTATCAAAAGTAGTGTATACATTATAACTATTGGTATAAATGTCTATTCCTTCTTTATCTAAGATTTCATCTTTAACATAATCAACTAATACTTGATATGGAGAAGTAGTAGAAGAAGATTTCTTAACAACTAAAGTATTAATATCAATATTTTGAGCATCCTTCATTTCTTCTTCAGTAATATACCCATGTCTATTCATTAATGATAATACTGTATCTTTTCTATCTTCTGCATACTCAGGATAAATGTATGGACTATAAATTGTAGGGTTATTAACCATACCAACAAGCATTGCAGCTTCTGGTAGTGTTAAATCACTTACAGATTTATTAAAGAAGTATTTAGAAGCTTGTTCAACACCATAGATACCACCAGTATTAGTGTCTCCACCAGCAAACCATAAAGAGTTTAAATACATTTCTATAATTTCTTCTTTAGTATAATTCTTTTCTATTTTAAATACGGCCATATAGATATCTTTGAACTTACGAATGATACCTTCTAAACCACTTGATTCAGAACCATTAAAGTTATTCTTTGCAAGTTGCATTGATAAAGTAGATGCACCACCGGCATCAGAGTGTCCTGCAAATTGACCTAGAGTAGCTTTAATAAAACGAGCTGCATCAAGACCATTATGTTGGAAGAATCTTGAGTCTTCTGTTGCTATTAATGCATCAACAAGTACTTGAGGATATTCTTCGTATGACTTAATAACACGGTTTTCTGAACCTAGTCTAGTCATTACTGATCCATCTTTAAAGTAAATTACACTAGCTTCCTTATTATATAAGGCTTCTTGTGTAAATTCTGGTGCAGTAAATACTATATAAAGTCCAAATGCAATAGTAGAAACTGCAGCAAGTATTAAACCAAATACTATAAGAGTAAGAAGCTTTCTACCTATATGAAGATTTCTTTTCTTTCTTTTCTTCTTGGTTTTATTTTTAGTTTCTTTATTCTTACTTAAAGCTTCTTTAATTTGAGTAGGGCTTTTTAATTTCAATTTTTTCTTCGCCATTTTTTATTCTCCTTCAAAATAAACTTCATCTACAACATCTAAGTAGTTTAAAGCTGGATTGTAACCTTCTTTGATTACAAATCCATTTTTAACTATCCAATCATAAGGAATACTTTTTCTTTCATTATTATTAATAAAAGAGATAAAGTCACTTCCTTTTATTAAGTAGATTATATTATTTATCTTCATTATTATAAAACAAATTCCTCCATGAGCCAATACTCGAGGTATATATTTTATTTGATGCTCATGAAAATTTGATAGTGGAAAACTAGTTTTATTACTTGTTTCCTTAGCTTCAAATTCTATATATTTATTTTTATATATACCGTTGTAATCAAGTGTGGATGGAGCTTTAAAGTAACCATTTTTAATAACTCTACCTTTACTGTTATAACTTGCTTCACTTATACCTATTGGAGTAGGCTTCTTATAAATTAAAGCTCTATCAACTTCATTATAATATTCACAAGATTCATTAATTAAACTTTCTAGTCCCATACCTCTGTTTCCATAGGTAATAACTTTGTTAGCAGTTTTAACTTTTTTAATATTATTAGGATAATTCATTAAATCACCTGTCCAAAGATTATACTATAAATAAAGTATTATTAAAAGATAGACTTAATTGACTATAATTATAAGTTTTGATAATATTTATTAAGGAAGTGATACTTGTGTTAAATGAAAAAATTAAACTTTCCCCTGAAGAGATAGTTGAAAAAGAATTTAAAATTGATGCGAAAGGATATAGACCACAAGAGGTTGACCATTTTCTTGATGAAGTAATCATGGATTATACAGAATTTACTAAAATGATTCGTCGTCAAGCAAAAGAAATTAAAGCTTTAGAAGAAGAAATAGAAAATCTAAAGAAAGAAAACCGTTCTTTAGAAACTAAATTAGATTCTAAACCTTCTCACGAAGAAGAAGTTTCAAACTTAGACATCATGAGAAGATTAAGCCAACTAGAGAAAATTGTATACTCTAAATTTAATAGAGAAGATTAATTAAAAAAATAACTGGACAAATGCTGGTACCTAGTGTGCTTGAGGAAAGTCCTTGCTTGCACAATCTGAAATGATTGTAGTTTATGTGCTAGGGGAATAAATAACCCTAGGTAGCTATTTAGCTAACGGCGGCGAAATAATCCCCCTGGGATTAAATTAGCCATAAAGTGCCAAAGTGACGAAGAAGGGAGCAATCCCGGAAGTGGAACGTGGTAAACCCCACACGCAAGAAACCCAAATTTGGTAGGGGAGCTCATGAAATGGAATTAAAACAAATCATGAGACCGAAAGGTAGATAAATATTTGTCGCGAGTTTACTCGTACAGAACAAGGCTTATAAGTTATTTTTTTTAATAAGAAAGTAAGTGTTTATATGAATGGGATAGGAGAAAAGCTAAAAACTACTCGTACTTCATCTCTAGTATCTATAGAAGAAGCGAGCAAGGACTTAAATATCAAAGATGTAGTATTAGAAAATATTGAAGCAGGTACTATAGGTTCATTTAAAAATATATATGAACTAAGAGATAATATACGTACATACGCTAAATACTTAGGTTTAAATGAAGATGAAATCATAAATGATTTTAATGAATATATATTTGAATATACTTCTAAGATACCTTTAAAAGATATTGAAAAAGAAGTAGAAAAACAAATTAAAGAACAAGAACAAACAGTACCAAGTCCTTATACTAAACCATCAAAAAAACACAGTGATAAATTTTATGTAATGGTAAACATAATAATAGGATTAACTATGTTCTTAATCCTAACATGGGCTATTATTACTATATCAATAATTGGAGGTTAGAATGAATCTAGCAAATAAATTATCAGTAACAAGAATAATCTTAACTATAATAATTCTATTAGTTATATCATTCCCTTTTAATGAAATAGGAATAAATACTAAAGAAATCTTAGTAATGGGAAAAATACTAGTAGATGTAAAATTTTTAATTGCAGGATTTCTATATGTAATAGAAATAGTTCTATACTACCTAGGAAATAGTATTTCAAGAAGAAACTACGAATTAAAAACAAGAAGTCTTTCAAACTTTGCAACTAGTCTATTAATATTAATAACAATAACTACATTATCATTCTACGGATTTATAAATGTAATTGTACCAATTATATTAATAACTAGAGAAATATTAATAATGACTCTAAGACCATTATATTTAGATAAAAGAGAAAAACTTCTACCAAATAAACTAGATAAGTTATCTATTTTATTAATATTCTTAGGATCAGCCTTAATGTTATTCTATAACTTACCATTTGAAGCATTTGGAATATATGTTGCAGATCTACTAATTGATATAGGTGTAGTAACGTACTTGATAAGTGCAATTAGTCATTACTTTAAATATAGAAAATTGGATTAATCCAATTTTTTTTATTTAATAGTTTTTATAGATTACCTTAAATTTGTAAAATTAAAGATTCAAATAAACACACTTTTGCTATAGAAAATTTATATAAATCTGAATATAAAAACATACAAAACAAATGTTTGATATTAATTCTTGACATCCAATATTTACTAATATAAAATGAGAACTGTGAAACACATTAACTGGGAGGTTATTCATGAAAACAAATAAAAACGATGCGGCTTTAGAAGAAGTCTTAAAAAGTATAGAAAAACAATTTGGTAAAGGTGCCATAATGAAACTTGGTGATAACTCACACATGGAAGTAGAAGTTACTTCATCAGGTTCTCTAGCACTTGATGTTGCCTTAGGCGTAGGTGGTTATCCAAAAGGAAGAATTATAGAAATCTTTGGACCAGAATCATCTGGTAAAACTACATTTGCACTTCATGCAATTGCTGAATGTCAAAAAAATGGAGGAAGAGCAGCATTCATAGATGCAGAACACGCTCTAGATCCTGTATATGCTAAAAACTTAGGCGTTAATATAAATGAGTTATTATTATCTCAACCAGACACTGGTGAACAAGCTCTAGCAATATGTGAAGCACTAGTTAGAAGTGAAGCAGTAAATATTATTGTTATAGACTCTGTCGCAGCACTAGTTCCTCAAGCAGAAATTGATGGAGACATGGGAGACTCTCACGTAGGCTTACAAGCAAGACTTATGTCTCAAGCTCTAAGAAAACTATCAGGTACTATTAATAAAACAAACACTACAGCAATTTTTATTAACCAATTAAGAGAAAAAGTTGGAGTATTATTTGGAAATCCAGAAACTACTCCAGGTGGACGTGCTCTAAAATTCTATTCGTCAGTTAGACTTGATGTAAGAAGAGGAGAACAAATTAAAGATGGAGCAAACGTTATAGGTAACAAAACAAATGTTAAAATTGTAAAGAATAAAGTAGCTCCACCATTTAAAACTGCAGTAGTTGATATTATGTATGGTGAAGGTGTATCTCATGCTGGTGAAATAGTAGATATGGCATCAGACTTAGGTATAGTAGAAAAATCAGGTGCATGGTACTCATACAAGGGTGAAAAGATTGCTCAAGGTAGAGAAAACTTTAAATCAATTCTTAAGTCAGATAAAAACTTAAAAGAAGAATTAGAACATAAAGTAAGATTACACTATGGCTTTGATAAACCAACTAAAGAAGAAAAAGAAGAATTAAAAAATAGTTAACAAAGAGATTTTATAATCTCTTTTTTTATATAAATAAATATGTTAGTATTTTAATATATGAGAATAGAAGGTAGTAAAAATGAACAACACATCAAAAAAGAAGAATAAGATAGTATTTTATATAATAGTTTTAATACTTATAGTAATAATTACTATATTAACATTCACTATAATAAAAGATATAAATGATGCTAAACCAATAGAAATAAAAGAAGAACCAAAAGAAACAGAAGTAGTAAAAGAAACATTAACTACAAATATAAATGGTTATAGTATTGAAATACCAAATAGATTAATATCAGAAACTACAGAAGATGAAGAAATTAATCTACTAGGTATAGAGAATATGTATTACGACAATGCCTACAATGCTATATATGCATTTAACGTATTACCAAATACTTCATTAAATAACATAGAAACAGCTATTAGAAATAATAATTATATTATTAATACTAAAGAAATAAATGACTTATCATTTAATTATATAGAAAAAAATGATGGTAATATTAAAACTATAATTGGCTATGAAAAAATAGAAGATAATGTAACATTATTATTCTATATATTTATAAATAACAATACTCTAATTGAAGATGGAATATATCTAGATGTAGCAAATGTATATAAAACAGCTACAAAAGAAGCAACCTCAAAAGAAATAATAACTAAAGAAGCATCTGATTATTTAAATGTTAAACCAGGAATGACAATAGCTTCTAAACTATACTAAGAATGCTTTAAGCATTCTTTTTATATTCCTTGTTTTCCTTGTAAAATAAATTATTCTTTCTTATAATAAAATCATAGATTGTATTATTTTAAATACAACTATTAAAGAAAAGGAGTTTATTATGGGACCAATGAATCATGAGCCCATCTTAACTTTAATTCTTGGCTTAGTGGTAGGTATAGCCTTATCTGTCCTATTCAGTTATATTTATCATAAAAGCACTAAATCAAAGGCTGATAAGTTTTTAGAAAAAGCAAAACGTGAAGCTGAAAAAGAAAAAAGAGATAGACTTCTTGAACTAAAAGAAGAAAGTTATAGAATAAAACAAGAAACAGATAAAGAAGTTAAAGAAAAAAAAGCAGAAATAGCTGCGGAACAAAATCGCTTACATGAAAGAGAAGCAAGTCTTGATAAAAGAGATGAACTTCTACAAAAAAGAGACATGTCACTAGATGACAAAGAAAATAATTTATTAGTTAAACAAAAAGAATTACAAGAAAAAAATAATAAGATGGACGAACTACTAAAAGAGGAAATGGTTACTTTACAAGAAGTAGCAAAATTCTCCAAAGAAAAAGCTCACGACCTAATTATGAAAAGGACAGAAGAGGAAATGAGCAAAGAAATAGCAGACTACATCAAAGAACAAGAACATATTGCTAGATTAAAAGCAAATGAACAAGCTAAAAGTATTATTGTTGAAGCAATGGAAAGATACTCTGATGATGTTGCAACAGAACAAACAGTTTCAACAATTCAATTACCAAGTGATGAAATGAAAGGTAGATTAATCGGTAGAGAAGGAAGAAACATAAGAACTATCGAATCAGTTACAGGTGTAGATTTAATTATTGATGATACTCCTGAAGCTATCTCAATATCTTCATTTGATCCATTAAGAAGAGAAATAGCAAGAATTACTATTGAAACTCTTATTAAAGATGGAAGAATCCATCCAGCACGTATAGAAGAAATATACGATAGAGTTACAAAAGATATGGATAATAAAATTACTGAATTAGGTAATAACGCTTTATATGAACTTGGACTATCTAAAGTAGATCCAGAATTAGTACACCTAATAGGTAAATTAAATTTCCGTACAAGCTATGGTCAAAATTGCTTAAAACATTCAATTGAAGTTGGACAATTATGTGGCTTAATGGCAAGTGAACTTGGTGAAAATATAAACTTAGCTAAAAGAGCTGGTTTATTACACGATATAGGTAAAGCCATAGACTTTGAAGTTGAAGGCTCACATGTAGAATTAGGTTTATCTATAGCAAAGAAATATAAAGAAGATCCAATCGTGCAAAATGCAATAGCTTCTCACCATGGTGATACAGCTCAAACTTCAATTATTTCAATATTAGTTGAAATAGCAGATACTTTATCTGCAGCAAGACCTGGTGCAAGAAATGATTCTTTAGAAAACTATATTAAGAGATTAGAAGAATTAGAAAGTATCGGTAACTCATTTGAAGGTGTTGAAAAAACATTTGCAATGCAAGCCGGTAGAGAAGTACGTGTTATGGTTAAACCTAACGAAGTAGATGATTCACAAGCTTTTAAAATTGCAAGAGACATGAAGAAAAAGATTGAAACTGAGATGCAGTATCCAGGTACAATCAAGATCTTAGTTATTCGTGAATCACGTGCACAAGAGGAGGCTAAATAATGTTACATGATATATTATTAATAATTATTGGTTTAGTAATTGGATTAGTAATAGGTGTATTACTATCACGTGTATTAACTAAAAAATACATGCAAAAGAATCCACCAATAAACGAAAACATGATTAAAGCAATGTTTGCTCAAATGGGAAGACCTGCTTCTCAAAAGCAAATAAATCAAGTCATGGCACAAATGAATAAATACAATAAGTAGAGCTTAAGCTCTACTTATTTTTAATATTATTGACTAAACACTTTTAATTATGCTATTATCTAGTTAGAATATAAAAGAGTAAGGAATAAAAGGGTGGTAACACATGGATTTTTTAGATAAACTATTTAGTATACAAAATTTTGGAATATACCTATTCATAGTAATAGGAATTTTAGTAATCTTATTTGTAATGGTATTATTCTTTGGAGCAAAAGACTCTAAACCTAAAGATAAAAAAGTAAAAGAAGATAAGAATACTGACGAATCAAAACCAGTATTTACAACAGAAACAGAAGAACCAAAAGAAGAAAATCTTAAAACTTATGACGTTCCAAATCCATTTGAAATGAATATAAGTGAAGATAAAGTAGCTTCATTTGTAGAACCTTCATTTGAACCACAACCAGATTCATTCATCCCAGCAGAAGAAAAAACTATAAATGAAGAACCTATTAACTCTAAAGAAGCTATAGAAGAAACTAAAGAATTTGATTTTGATGCTTTAGCTGCTGCAATTACTAAAGAATTAGATAGCTTAGGAAAGAATACTGAAGCATCACCTGCACCAAAAGCAAACGAAGAAGAACCTCTAATTAAAGAAGAATTCACAATGCCATCTATTAACTTAGAACCTAAACTAGAAGAAATTAAAGATTTTAATATTCCTGAAGAGCAAACTAAAAACACTCCAAAAGAAGTGGCTGCTCCAATTAAAGAAGAATTAACTAATCCAGTATTAACTGAAGAAAAAGAAGCTCCTCTAAATATCTTTACTGAAGGAAAAGAAGAACCAGTAAAACAAGTTCCAAGACCAGAAGTATTCTCTTCAGTATATGTATCTAGAGAAGAGAAAAAAGAAGAAGTAAAACCAGTAGAAGTATCTAAACCTTCTATTGAATTACCAAAGAAAATAGAACTTCCAAGAAGAAAATAAAAAATCCTTTAAAAGGATTTTTTTTTGTGCTATAATCTAGCTAACTTGTTGACGAAAGACTAGTAACAAAACTATCTTTATAAAGAGACGTTATGGTTGGTGTAAATAACGAAAGATACTTTGTGAATCTACTTTCTGAGAGGTGTAATAACACCCGGTGTTACCGTTAAAAACATAAAAGTTAAACTAAAGGATGGTATAGTCTACGTGACGCCTTATATACCATCCTTTTTTATTTTATTAACGAAAGGAAGGGTTTATATGATAGATATTAAGTTAATAAGAGAAAATAAAGATTTAGTAAAGGAAAATATTAAAAAGAAATTCCAAGATGAAAAACTACCATTAGTAGATGAAGTATTTGACTTAGATACTAAATGGAGAGAAGCAAGAGTAAATGCTGATACTCTAAGAGCTAAGAAAAACGAAACTTCTAAAGCTATAGGTTCTTTAATGAAAGACGGTAAAAAAGAAGAAGCTGAAACTGCTAAACTAGAAGTTAAAAAAATGAATGATGAAATAACTAATCTAGAAGAACAAGAAATTAAGCTAGAAGAAGAAATTAAAAAACGTATGTTAGTTATCCCAAATATTATAGATGCATCTGTACCAATTGGAGAAGATGACTCTAAGAATGTTGAAAATGAAAAATTTGGTGAACCAGTAGTTCCATCATACGAAATACCACATCATGCTGATATTATTGAAAGATTAGGTGGTATTGATAAAGAAGCTGCAGGAAGAACTTCAGGAATGGGTTTCTATTACTTACTAGGTGATATAGCAAGACTTCATGAAGCTATGATTGCTTATGCAAGAGACTATATGATTGAAAAAGGATTTACTTATGTAATTCCACCATTCATGATTAGAAGCGATGTAGTTACAGGTGTAATGTCATTTAAAGAAATGGATGATATGATGTATAAAATAGAAAATGAAGATCTATACTTAATTGGTACTTCAGAGCATTCTATGATTGGTAGATTTAAAGATCAAATAATACCAGAGGAAAAATTACCAATAACTCTAACATCTTACTCTCCATGCTTTAGAAAAGAAGTAGGTTCTCATGGTATAGAAGAAAGAGGTTTATATCGTGTACATCAATTTGAAAAAGAAGAAATGATTGTACTATGTAAAGAAGAAGAAGCAATGGATTGGTATAACAAGATGTGGAAATACACTGTAGAAATCTTTAGAAACTGGGATATACCAGTAAGAACTTTAGAATGTTGCTCAGGAGACTTAGCAGACTTAAAAGTTAAATCATGTGATGTAGAAGCATGGTCACCACGTCAAAAGAAATATTTTGAAGTAGGTTCATGTTCTACACTAGGTGATGCACAAGCAAGACGTTTACAAATTCGTGCTAAAGGTGAAAATGGTACTTACTTAGTAAATACACTAAATAACACAGTAGTAGCTTCTCCAAGAGGCTTAATAGCATTAATTGAAAATAACTATCAAGAAGATGGATCTATTAAGATTCCAAAAGCTCTACAACCATACATGGGTGGTAAAGAATTAATAGTACCTAAAAATAACTAAGAGTTGGTTAATAACCAACTCTTTTTATAAGTATGCTATAATTATTAAGATGAAAGGAAATGAACAAATGAACAAATTATTAGTTAGACGTATAAATGCTTTTCTATTTGATTTAATATTAGTATTTATTGTATCGTTCTTAATATCATTAATACCAATAATTAATCCAAATAAAGTAGATTACCAAGAAAAATATAATGAATTAGTTAGTATAACTACTCAGTATGTAAATAATGAATTATCAAAAGATGACTATGATAGTAGTATTAAACCAATAATGTATTACATAAGTAAATACACTATTCATACAAAAATAGTAACTCTAATAGTAACACTACTATACTTTACCGTAGTCCCATTACTAATGGATGGAGAAACACTAGGTAAAAAGCTATTTAATTTAAAAATGGTAAATGAAAAAGATAAGAGAAAAAAACTAACTCTAGGTAATTATTTCTTAAGAGTATTAGTAGCTAAAAATGTATTATTTGAAATAGCTCAAATAGTAGCAATATTAACTCTTAATAGTGATAACTTCTATAATATAAATAATGTTATTACAAATGCAGGAACTATATTACTATATATAGATATAGCATTCTTATTTATTAGAAGAGATAACTTATCTTTACATGACTTGGTATCCAATACATGTGTCATAGATACCCAAATAAAAGAAGAAAAAGAAAACGAAAAAGAATATAAAGAAGAAACAATAAATATAACTACAACTAAAAAGACAAGAAAAAAAAATAATAAGTAAAATACACGTTTATTTACAAGCTTATTTTCTTGACTTTATGCTATATTGAATTTAAAATTAAACTATAATAAAAAAGGAAAGAGGTATAAATATGTTAACATCTGACATCGGAAGTAATACAGGTATTTGCTATAGTTCTGCAAATATTTGGCAAATCGTTGGTTACATTTTATTAGCATTCAAAATTATAATTCCTATCATTTTAATTATTTACGGAATTATTGACTTAGGAAAAGCAGTAGTAGGATCAAAAGAAGACGATATTAAGAAAGCAGTAAAACAATTAGCATTCAGAGTAATCGCTGGTGTTGTAATCTTCTTAATCCCAACATTAATAAGTGTAATCATGGGACTAGTATCTAATTTCAATACAACTGCTAAAAATGACTTTGATGAATGTAAAGAATGTATTGTTAATCCAGGTGGAAACTCATGCGTAACTGCTGCAGATAGAGCTTGGGGAACTGACTAATATAAATAAGAATCTCTAAAAAGAGATTCTTTTTTATTTACATATAGATATTATTTAGTGTAAAACCTAGTTTTATTTGTTATAATTAGAATGTTAAAGGAAGAGATAATATGAAAAAACTAAAATATCTTACAATCATAATACTTCTACTTACATTATCTTTAGTAACAATTAAAGATACTAAAGCATATGAAATATATGAAGAACCTAAAGTATTTATGTTAGCTAAAACAGATGGATATGACTATAACATAGATAATTCTATTAGTTCTACAAGTGATGTTTGTAAAGAAAAAGGTTACATTATGGTAACTAAAATAGTTGGATGGGTTTTAAATATAGCTAGATGGGTAGCTCCAATACTAATAATAGTATTTGGATTAATAGATGCTTATAAAGCAGTAACAGCTATAAAAGATGTAAAACTAACTACAATGGCCTTATCAATGTTTGTAAGAGTAATAGCTGGAGTATTTATTTTCCTATTACCAGGTTTAATTCAATTTGTATTCACATGGGTAGATACATTTAATAATAATAACTTCTCTGAATGTACAAAATGTATTCTAACTTATAGTGAAGACTGTGGAAAATGAAAGGATAGTTAACATGAAAAAGAAATTATTAATAATAGCAACAATTTTACTAGCAGGCTTTACTATTAAAGTAGATGCCTTAACTAATTATCTATATAGAGATAATAATTATTCATTTGTATTATGTAAGTCTGAAAGACATTGCAATACTTACACACAAGAACAAATAATACAAAGAGGCGGAACAATCGGACAAAGCTCAGTAACTCTAGAAGGAGTTACATACTATTACGATAATACTAAACAACAAGAATACCTAGATGATCTTAAAAATAAACAACAAGAAGAAGCACAAAAAGAAGCAAAAAGAGCACAAAGAGCAGCAACTACAAACACTATAACAGCTGAAGAAAGTGCATACTGTAATAAACTTGCTGATCCTCTACAATTCATTGGCCAAATAGTAAAAATATTTAAAATTATAATCCCAATTATATTAATAATCATGGGTATAGTAGACTTCGGAAAAGCTATGGTAACTGAAGAAAAAGAAGTAAAAGGTGCAATAAGAAAATTAATATTCAGAGCTATATCAGGTGTTGTAATATTCTTAATACCTACAATAGTATACTTATTATTTAACTTAGTAGCAGGTTGGACACAAATGAGCGGATACACTAGAGCATGTGCTAAATGTGTATTAAATGTAGATCAATGTGTTAAATCTTCATCTACTAATCCAAGCTCAACTACTACAACAAACACAAGCAGTACAACTACAACACCTAACACAGGTGAAAAAAACGTAGTTACAGCTAAAGAACCAAGTAATAATTAACGGGAGGTTATCATGAAAAAACTAAAATATTTAATGACATTTATATTAACTTCTATAATAGTATTTGCAAATAATGTTAATGCAGCATATTGTACAGGTGAAAATGCTGGACTTGGTCCAACAGTTAAGTTCATTGGCCACATTGTACAAGTTGCTAAAATATTCATTCCAATAATAATAATAGTCTTAGGATTTGTAGACTTTGCAAAAGCTATGGTAGGGCCAAAACCAGATGACTTAAAGCCAGCTGCAATGACTATTGCAAAACGTTTGGCTGCAGGTGTAATAATCTTTTTCTTACCAGCATTTGTAGACTTTATATTTGGATGGGTAAGTGGTTTCCAAAATGATGTTCAAAGTAATTACAATGAATGTTTTACTTGCATCTGGGATGTATCAAAATGTAGCTAAAAAGAACTGAAAAATACTCAGTTCTTTTTTTATATATGTTATAATTGTAATGTTAAAAGGAAGTGGAGTTATGAAAAATATAAAATTATTAATAATAGCAGTTCTGCTAATAATGCCATTAACTACTAATGCATTAGAAATTAATAACATTACAAGAATGGATCTAATCATGTCATCCGGCTCTAAAACAGATTCTTATCCAAATCTAATTACTCCACTACAAAATAACCAAGAAGATAAAAGCTGTACTGCTTTTATTAACAAAGACGGAGATAAAACCCCACTAGGAGATTTTATAGATATACTATTTACTATAATAAAAGTAATTACTCCAGTAATAATAATAATCATAACAGTTCTAGATTTTACTAGAAATATCATTAATGGTACAGAAAAAGAAATTAAATCAGTAATGAAAACTGTAACTATAAGATTAATAATTGGCTTATTAATTTTCTTACTTCCATTTATCCTACAATTAATATTTAATTTATTTGGCTTATATAATATCGAGACATGTATATAGAAAGGAATTTGCAATGAAAAAAATACTTTATATTTTATTACTATTAATAGCTATACCAGTTAACGCAGAAGTGACATCAAAACAAATTACCTTAGACTCCACATGGACTAATGCAAGCAAAGCAACTACTACATCTGGCAGTGCTATTCTTTATACTCCAAGTGAAAAAAACAATGTTACAATTGCCATTAATCCATATACACAAGCATTTTCTCTTTCAAATGGAACAACAGCATCCCAAGCAAATTTAACATTTGCAAACGCAGTAAGAGATAATCTATTAACAGAAGGTTATCAAGTATTAATGCTTAATAGTGCAGGATTAGATGATATTGCTAGAATAGTTATTGCAAATAATACAGCAGATATCTATATAGGAATAGAACATGAAAATAGTTCTGAAGCAAAAGGAATGGCTTGCAAATATTTAAAAAGTGGAAATGCACAATTAACTAATAATACAACAGGAATTAATAATAAATCTAAAGAACTATGTTCAGATATTTTAACTAATCTAAAATCAAGTGGGGTAACTTTAGAAAATCAAACCGGTGAAAGAGATGCAATGAATAATGAGATAAAATATTCTGAAATACCAGCTACTTCTCTAATAGTAGGAGATAACTTATCGTCCCTAACAGGAACAACATTTGCATCAAATACAACTTTAATAGCAAATGGAATAATTAATTACACTAAAGAAATAGAAAAAGATTCATCATCAGGAGTTAATACACAAGTTAAAGAAGAAGTAAAATTTGATGATGCTAATCTTACAGAAGAAGCTAAAAAAATATTAGAAGAAGTATCAAAATCATGGCCTTCAAACATATCGAAAGGAAGAGTTGATTTAATAAAAAAAGCAGCTAGCCTATATGGTAAAACAACATATAAATATTCTAAAGGACATGGAGATGGCGAAATACTAAACGCAAACCCAAAAGAATTAGATTGTTCTGCATTTGTATCATGGGCGTTTTACCATTCAGGATATGGAGTTGGAGAAAATACAGCAGTAGGGTTTATTAGTAACACAGAAAACTTTGAAATTGTTTCAAAGAATAGTGATTTTTCTAGCATTGAACCAGGAGATATTATTGTTAAAAAAGGTTCAGCAAGTTCAACTGGTAATTATAATCATGTAGTAATATATATAGGTAAAGATTCAACAGGACAAATGAGAACAGTAGAATGCGCAGGAGGCAGTATAAAAAAAGTTTACTTTGGTAAAGTAGATACTAGTTATAAATTTATTTTAAGATACAAAAAATGGCCTGACGAAACATATAGTAACTCTAACTCTTCTAGTAGTAGCAACTCAAAAATGGAGAATGGTTCTACATCTGATAAATATAAAAATATTTTTGCACCCTTAGCTACAAGCGAAGTTGATGTTCATTGTGATTCAATACTTTATTTTGATGGAGAAAAAACAGCCTTAAAAAAATTTTTAGACGTAATATACGTAATTATTAAATTATCAGTACCTGTAATAACTGTTGTTTTGTCGATATTAGAATATTCAAAATCACTATTAGATCCAAATAATGCAGATGGAAAGAAAGTTACAAAAAGACTTATTACAAGAATTG